>NZ_JBHXTQ010000069.1:0-48267 GCF_042677305.1 Kitasatospora sp. NPDC127121
CGACGAGCATCGACCTCGGATATGTCCCCATCCATGAACAGCTCAACGAGCTAACCCGACAACCGTCACGGTAAGCACCGTTGCAGTACTAGGGCGTGTCTTCAAGCCCCCGTCGACCCCCCTGCGGACCAGCCGGGGCCCGTCCCGATCCACGGGGCGGGCCCCGGCCCGGACAATGGTTCGATCCCTACCGTTACCGTTGCTGTCGGGGTCCGCCACGCACACGGCGGCCCCCGACCCGGCCCACCCCGCCCGGCAGGGCGCGGTTCGGCACGAACTGGCAGAACCCGGCGAGGGTGCCGCCAGGGCACCCCCGACCCGGAGAGCACCACGATGAGCGACACCTGGCAGCGGCTGCGCCGCGACCATCCCCGGCTGCTCGACGCCGTCGGCGGCGCCGTGCTGATCGCGATGACCGGCCTCGGCGTCACCGTCGACCAGACCGGCCACGTCATCTCCTTCAGGCCGCTCAGCGCCACCATCGCGCTGGCCTCCGCCGTCACCGTGTTCGCCCACCGACGGCACCCGCGGACCGTGGTCGTCATCACGCTGATCTGCACGATGGCCCTCATCCTCACCACCCCCCGCCTCACCCCCGGGCTGGCCACCCCGCTGCTGCTCGCCCTCTACTTCCTCGCCGTCCGCACCGACCGCGCCACCGCCCTGCGCGCCTCGATCGCCTCCGCCGTCCTGCTCACCGGCACCTCGCTGATCGGCGACGGCGGCGGCCCGATCGGCCAACGGCTCGGCGTCCTCGCCTGGGCCCTGCTGCCCGGCGCCCTCGGCGACTCCATCCGCAACCGCCGCGCCCACCTCGCCGCCATCGAGGAACGCGCCGAACGCGCCGAACGCACCCGCGAGGAGGAGGCCCGCCGCCGGGTCGCCGACGAGCGGATCCGGATCGCCCGCGATCTGCACGACGTCGTCGCCCACCACATCGCCCTCGCCAACGCCCAGGCCGGCATCGCCGTCTACCTCATGGACCGCCACCCCACCCAGGCCCGCGAGGTGCTCAGCCACATCACCGACGCCACCGGCTCCGCGCTCCAGGAACTGCGCGCCACCGTCGGCCTGCTGCGCCGCGCCGAGGAGCCCGCCCCGCTCGAACCGGCCCCCGGCCTCGACCGGCTCCCCGAGCTGATCAACGCCTTCGAACGCACCGGCCTGCCGGTGCGGCTCACCGTCGAGGGCGAGGCCCGCGCGCTCTCGCCCGGCGTGGACCTCACCGCCTACCGGATCGTCCAGGAGTCCCTGACCAACGTCGCCAAGCACGCCCAGGGCGCCGGCGCCGAGATCACCCTCGCCTACAGCGGCAGCCGGGTCGCCGTCAGCGTCGCCAACGGCCGCCCGCCGACCAGCGCCCGCCCCCGGCAGGCCCTGCTGCCCCACCCGGCCCCCGGCGAGGGCGGCTTCGGACTGATCGGCATGCGCGAACGGGCCGGCGCGGTCGGCGGCCGCCTCACCGCCGACAGCCGACCCGACGGCGGCTTCCTGGTCACCGCCGAACTTCCGCTGCGCACCGGCGCCCGGGACGACAGCGCCGGTCGCGGTGGCTGTGCCGGTCGCGGTGACAGCGCCGTACGGGCGGACCGTGCGGGCCGGGAAGACCGCGCCGTTCGAGTAGACCGTGCCGGCCGGGAAGACCGTGCCGTTCGAGTAGACAAGGACCACGCATGACCATCCGGGTACTGCTCGCGGACGACCAGGCGCTGCTGCGCGGTGCGTTCCGGGTGCTGATCGACGCCGAGGACGACATGGAGGTGGTCGGCGAGGCCGCCGACGGCCACCAGGCCGTCGAACTCGCCCGCGCCACCCGCCCCGACATCGTCCTGATGGACATCCGCATGCCCGGCGCCGACGGCCTCGGTGCGACGGCCGCCATCTGCGGCGACGAGGAGCTGGCCGGCACCCGGGTGCTGATCCTCACCACCTTCGAGATCGACGAGTACGTGGCCCAGGCACTGCGGGCCGGCGCCGGCGGCTTCCTCGGCAAGGGGGCGGACCCGGCGGAGCTGCTCGCGGCCGTCCGCACCGTCGCCGCCGGGGACGCCCTGCTCTCGCCCGCCGCCACCCGGGCCGTCATCGACCAGCTCCTCGCCCAGCCCGATCCGGCGGCCGGCGGCACCTCCGAGCGGCTGTCCGTGCTCACCGCGCGCGAGCGCGAGGTGATGTCGATGGCCGCCACCGGGCTCACCAACGAGGAGATCGCCGAGCGGATGTTCGTCAGCCCGTTCACCGTCCGCACCCACGTCCACCGGGCGATGGCCAAGCTGGACGCCCGGGACCGGGCCCAACTCGTCGCGATCGCCTACCAGTCCGGCCTGGTCCCGCCGGGCCGTCCGGCCTGACCGGCGAAGGCCCGCCCGTCGGCTCATCCGTCGGCCCGCGCGTCGTCCCGTCCGTCCAACTCGCCTGGTTTGCGCCGGTAGCAGGGCTGAGCGACCGTCAAACTCCGGCCATATGTCGGTGATCTGAATTCCAGCCTGCCCGAAAACGACCTCCGAACTGGTGTATCAGCGAGTAGTCTGCCGATGACTCAGGATGAGGAGGGTGTTCGTGGAAACGAAGGACACGGCAGGCGAGGTGCGGATTCTCCAGCCGTTGCCCGGGCGCACGGCGGACGGATCGCAGGAGTTCGACCTGCGGTTGACGCGTTTGCTCCGCCTGCTCGGGGCTGAGGCCGCGCACGGGGCGGACTTCCCGAGCGCGGCCCGGTGGGAGGTCCACAAGGCGCTTTCCGGGCGTACCGACCTGCCCGAGGAGTACTTCGAGGCACTGCTGGAAGCGGCGATCTACGACCCCAACCCGAGCTTCAACCGGCGCTTCGTCGAGCCGGCCCTGCTCGCTTTCGGCCAGCGCCGGGTCCGGCTGACCCTGCTCGGCTACCTGCACACCGGCACCGACACCGAGCGCGCCGGCGCCGCCCGGGCCTGGTACTGGACGTCCCTGTCGGTCGGGGACGGCCGCGGCACGGCCGCCGCCGACGAGGGGTCGACCGTGCGGGACGCCTGGTACGAGGCCGCGCTACGGGAGTTCGTCGCCAACGAGGACCTGGACGTGCGGCGCTGCATCCTCCCCGGGCTGCCCCTCGTGCCGCGTGCCTACCCGTCGCGGCTGCACGCCCTGGTGGAGGCTGCGGTGGCCATCGCGAGGGCGCACCCCGACGAGTACATCCGGCACCGCGCCGAGGTCCAGGTCGGTCTCTGACCGGCCCCGGCCCCGCCAGGCCCACCGGCGGGGCCGGGCGACCGCACTGGGGGCCGAACTCGGCCGTCACGGCGTCCCGTTGGCGGCCCCGTCGACCGGGTCGGTCAGCCCGTCTTGACGGTGATCTCGCCGATGTTCGTCCCGAGGTCCAGCTTGTACTGGCCGTTCGGGTCGTTCTGGACGCCGATGTGCTTCTCGCCCAGGTCGGTCGAGGCGGTGACGTGGTACGAGGCGGTCGGCACGGTCACGTTGATCTCGCCGTTGGAGGTCTTCGCCGTGATGTTCTGGGCCTTGCCGGGGGTGAGCTTGATCCCGCCGTTGTCGGTCTTGGCGCTGACCCGGTCACCCTTGAGCGAAGTGCCCTTGATCTCGCCGTTGTCGGTGCGCACGTCGACCGGCCCGGCCACGTCGTCGAGCGTGATGTCGCCGGAGCTGGTGTGCACCGAGACGTCGCCGACCTGGGTGAGCTTGATCCCGCCCGCCGACGTCCCCCCGGTGATCGGCAGCCCCGGCGGCAGCTCGACGGTGTAGTCCACCGAGCAGTTGCGTCCGCAGCCGCCGAGCACCAGCACGCCGCCGTCCACCCGGGTGCTCGCGCCCGGCTTGCCGCTCCGGTACGTGATGTTGCGGTGGACGGCGGCCTGGGTGGCGCCGGCCTTGCCGCGCACGGTCACCTCCCCGGCGTCGCTGTCCAGCCGGATGCCGGTGATCTTGTCCGTGACGGTGGCGTCGTCGGTGAAGTTGGTCCCGATCGGGTTGCAGGCGCTGAGCACCCCGGCGGAGACCCCGGCGACCACGAGAGCCCCCGCGAAACGGTGGTACCTGCCCATGTTCGTCCCCCATGTGTCCTGCGCTGCTTGTTGCGCGATAGCCCCTGATGACCGCCCCCGTCCGGAGCCGTCCCGACGACAGTAACCGCACGTGGTGGCCCCGGTCGGTGGTATTAACCCCCCTAAAGCGACTCCAGCCAGCCCCCCGGCGCCGCTCCCCCCACCCTCACCCGTGCCCACCTGGGCCCACCCGTGCCCCTGCCGTCGCCCCGGAGAGAAATCTGTAGACCGGCCTACATATTTTCCGGGGGCGGTCGCGGAGCCGTTTTCCGCACAGGAAGTCGGACCCGCCGACTTCCTGTGCGGAAGCGAGCCCGGCGCTCTCCCGGGCGGGAGGGAATCTGTAGACCGGTCGGTATATTTGCCCCGGGGCGCCGTCAGGGCTTGCGACCCACCGCGCCGTAGATGCTGACGCGGTCGGCGCCGGGGGCGGGGGCGGTGTCGGGGCGCCAGAGGGGGACGGTGGTGATGCCGGGGTCGAGGAGGTCGAGGCCGTCGAAGAAGGTGCGGACCTCGTCGCGGGTGCGGCCGACGAGGGGGGCGGTGGCCTTGTCGTAGATGCCGGTGACGCGGTCGCGGACCTCGGCGGGGATGAAGTCGGCAGTGCCGTGCGAGAGGACGAGGTGGCTGCCGGAGGGGAGCGCGTCCATCAGCGTGTCGACCGCCTGGTACGGCTTGTCCTCGTCGCGCAGGAAGTGCAGGACGGCGGCCAGGACGAGGCCGACCGGTCGGGAGAGGTCGAGGAGCCCCGCGGCCTCGACGGCGGCGAGTACGGCGGACGGCTCGCGCAGGTCGGCCTGGAGGACGGCGGTCCGCCCCGGGCCCGTGCCGGACATCAGGGCGCGGGCGTGGCTGAGCACGATCGGGTCGTTGTCGACGTAGGCGACCTGCGCCCCGGGATTGGCGGCCTGGGCGATCTCATGGGTGTTGCCGGCGGTGGGGATGCCGGTGCCGATGTCGAGGAACTGGTCGATGCCGAGGTCGGCGACGCAGCGCACCGCGCGGGTGAGGAAGCCCCGGTTGGCCCGCGCGGTGGAGCGGAACTCCGGATTGGCGGCGAGCGCCTTCTCGGCGGCGGCCCGGTCGGCGGGGAAGTTGTCCTTCCCGCCGAGGTAGTAGTCGTACATCCGGGCCGGGTGCGGGATGTCGGGCCGTAGGTCGGCCGGGGTTCCGGCCTCGCCGGACTCCCACAGGTCGTCGTGTCCCACGGCCGTTGCCTCCGTCTGTTGACGATCGGATGATCTGCTTGCAACTCCCTCGGCGGACAGCCTAAAGCCCAGGTCACGGCCCTGGTGGCGGTTGGTCGGGTCACCCCTGTATGTCCGTTTTCGTCGCCCATCGCGCGCCCCCGGTCGTCCCGGCGCAGGATGGGAGGTCCCGGCGGCGAACCGTCGCCGGACGACGGAAGCGGAAAGGCCGGGGAACGGGAGGTCCGACGCCGTGGTGATCGCTATGGCAGACATCCGCGAATGGCGCGGCCACGTCGTGGTCGACGAGAAGAGCCACCGCATCGGCTCGCTGGAGTCCGTCTACGTGGAGACGGCCACCGACCAGCCGTTCTTCGCCACCGTCACGGTCGGCCTGGTGACCAAGCGCCGCCTGGTGTTCGTCCCGCTCGACGGGGCGGTGGTCGGGCCGGACTACGTCCGGGTGGCGTTCCCGAAGAACCAGGTCAAGCAGGCGCCGTCGATCGGCACCGACGACGTCCTGCCCGCCGAGGAGGAACCGGCCGTGTTCGCGCACTACGGGCTCCCGTACGAGACCGGCGCCGGCGGCGAGCGCCGCCTCGCCCGCCGCTGAGCACAGCCGCTGACCAAAGCCGCTGACCAAAGCCGCTGAGCACCGCCGCTGAACCGCCGAAGGCCCCAGCGCCCCTCGCCCGCATCGCCCCGCCCGGGAATGGATACCCCGCCGGGTACAGTTGTCAGTCGACAGTCGATGCGAAAGGCGGCCCGGACATGCAGGTGGACGAGGAGTCGGTCGGCGCGGTCCTGAACCGGCTGCGCCGTGCCCAGGGCCAGTTGGCCGGGGTGATCGCGATGATCGAGGCGGGCCGTGACTGCAAGGACGTGGTCACCCAGCTCGCGGCGGTCTCGCGCGCCCTGGACCGGGCCGGGTTCAAGATCGTGGCCAGCGGCATGCGCCAGTGCATGGCCGTCTCCGACGAGGACACCCCGCCGATGAGCGAGGCCGAGCTGGAGAAGCTGTTCCTCGCCCTGGCATAAGTCAGGAAGCCGAGGAGCGCAGAAGCCAAGAGGCACAGAGGCGCAGCAGCGCAGCAGTGCAGGAGGGTCGCGACGGATCCCGTCGCGGCCCTCCCGGCGCTTCCGGCCCTCCCAGCGCTTCCGGTGTTTCCGCCGAGGATTCCCGCCGCCCGCCACGGAGTTCCCGAACCGCCCGATGGGCCGTCACGCGCCGTTCACGTCCCGGTCGCTGACTTTCGGATGAATGAGGGCCGCCCGCAGTTGTACAGCCAACTGCCGGGCCCTCCCTCCCCAGCCTCCGTGACCAGCCGCGCGCGGACCCGGCGCCGACCCCCGGCGGACCGGGCCCCGGGCGGCGGACAGGACAACCGTGGCCGCAGGCAGCGCCCTGACCCTCACCTCCTCCGCCAACCCCACCGAAGGCGACCGGCTCACCTTCCACTGGACGACCGACGCCCCCGACGCCAAGAACTGGGTCGGCGTGTACGACGGCGGCCGCCAGCCCGGCAACGGCAGCTCCCTCGTCTGGAAGTACGTCCCGGGCACCTCCGGCGACCTCCAGCTCGACACCTCCGCGCTGACCGGCGGCCCGTACACCGCCTACCTGCTCGCCAAGGACGGCTACGGCGTCCTCGCCCAGACGGCCCCGTTCAGCTTCCGCGCCAAGCCGGCCGTCGTCCGCCCGCACAGCGCCGTGGACGCCCTCACCACCGCACCCGTCGCCCCCGGCGCGGCGGTCTCCGTCAAGCTCGGCGGCCTCTGGTCCCGCCCGGCCGGCAACCCGGCGGGGAGCGCCGCCTTCCGCAAGGTCAGCGGGCCGTCCTGGCTGAACGTCACCGCCGCCGGCACGCTCACCGGCACCGCGCCCGCGGCGGGCAAGAGCCCCGAGGTGGCCGTCGTCGGCGTCAAGGACAGCGCGGGTGCCGTCGACACCGTCACCGTCCTCATCCCCGTGGTCGACCCCGCCGCGCCGCCGCGCCTCAAGGCCGCCAGCTGGAACCTGCACGACGCCGGCGCCGGGTACACCGACGCCCTGGAGAAGCAGCTGCGCGTCGTCCTCACCCAGGGCCTGGACGTGCTCGCCCTCCAGGAGACCGCTGGTGAGCGGGCGAAGACCCTGGCCGACGCGCTCGGCTGGTACGCCTACCAGAGCCCCGGCAGCGTCGGCATCCTGAGCCGCTACCCGCTCGCCGACGTCACCCCGCCGACCGCCGACCTGCCCGCCGCCGGGGCCACCGTGCAGCTCCCCGGTGGCCGGGCCGTCCGGTTCTGGGCCGCGCACCTCGACGAGGCCGGCTACGGCCCGTACGCGCTCCAGGACGGTCGGACGGCCGCCCAGACGGAGGCGGCCGAGACCGCCTCGCTCCGCGTGAAGCAGGCCAAGGCCCTGGCCGCAGCGGTGCGCGCGGACATCGCCCGGCACACTCCGGTGGTGCTCGCCGGCGCCCTCTCCTCGCCGTCCCACCTGGACTGGACGGCCGCCACCGCCGCCGCGCACGGCGGCGTCGGGGTGCTCAACTGGCCCGTCGGCGTGGCCCTTCAGGGCGCGGGGCTGACCGACACCTTCCGCGAGGAGCACCGCGACCCGGTCAAGTTCCCGGGCGCGACCTGGTCGCCCACCCGCAAGCAGCGCGGCGCCAAGCCCGAGCCGCAGGACCGCATCGACTACGTCCAGTACGCCGGCCCGCTGAAGCTGGTCGAGGCACACACCCTGGTCGCCGACTGGCCGCAGCCCGAGCCGAACACCGCCGCCAACGAGTGGCCCTCCGACACCGCCGCCGCCGTCGCCACTTTCCAGCTCTGAGAGGCCAGTTCGTGATGTCCGAGCTCTCCCGCCGCACCTTCGTCGGCGCCACCGCGGCCGTCGGCGCCACCGCCCTGACCGGATTGGGTGCCGCCCCCGCCGAGGCCGCCCCCGCCGCCGCCCCTGCCGCCTCCGAGCGGCTGACGGGCACCATCAAGGACGTCAAGCACGTCGTCGTGCTGATGCAGGAGAACCGCAGCTTCGACCACTACTTCGGCACGCTCAGCGGCGTCCGCGGCTTCGGCGACAAGCAGGCGCTCCAATTCCCGGACGGCGCCGACGTGTTCCGCCAGCCGGACAGCCGCCGCAGCGACGGCGGAGCCATGCTGCCGTACCGGATGGACACCTCGAAGTACAACGCGCAGAACGCCGGCGGCCTGCCCCACGACTGGGCGACCGGCCACCAGGCGATCAACAACGGTGCGATGAACAAGTGGATCGCCGCCAAGGGCGAGCGCACCATGGGCTACTTCACCCGGGACGACATCCCCTACCAGTACGCCCTGGCCGACGCGTTCACCCTCTGCGACGCCTACTTCACCTCCCTCGCCGGCCCGACCGACCCCAACCGGCTCTACCTCTGGACGGGCACCTCCGGCCCCGGCCGCGACGGCACCACCGGGCCCTGGATCGACAACACCCCGGTCACCGACAACCCCGTCGCCGACTGGACCACCTACGCCGAGCGCCTGGAGCAGGCCGGCGTCAGCTGGCGGGTTTACCACAACCCCAGCAAGGACGACCGCACCGGCGACTACGACGACAACGCCCTCTCCTACTTCAAGCAGTTCCACAACTTCCCGCCCACCGACCCGCGTTACATCAACGCGATGACCAAGTTCGACCCGGCCGCCTTCGACCGCCACTGCAAGGACGGCACCCTGCCGACCATCTCCTGGCTGGTCGCCCCCTATCTCTTCTCCGAGCACCCGGAGGCCGGCCCGGCGTACGGGGCGCACTGGGTCAACCAGGCCCTCCAGTCGCTGATGTCCAACCCGGCGGTGTGGGAGCACACCGTCTTCCTGGTCATGTACGACGAGAACGACGGCTACTTCGACCACATGGTCCCGCCCACCCCCGAGCCCGGCACTCCCGAGGAGTTCACCCAGGGCCGCGCCATCGGCCTCGGCAACCGTGTCCCGCTGTGGGTCGTCTCGCCCTGGTCGCGCGGCGGTTGGGTCAACTCCCAGGTCTTCGACCACACTTCCGTGCTGCGCTTCATGGAGCTGGTCACGGGCGTCGCCGAGCCGAACATCTCGGCCTGGCGCCGGTCCGTCTGCGGCGACCTCACCAGCTGCTTCGACTTCGCCGCGCCGAACCCGTCCGTCCCGGCGCTGCCCGACACCACCGCCCTGATGGCCAGGGCCGACGCGGGCACCAAGCTGCCCGGCGTCGCCCTCCCGGCGGTCGGAGCCCAGTCGATGCCCGTCCAGGAGCGCGGCGAGCGCCCGCACCGCCCGCTGCCCTACCAGCCGTGGGCCGACGTGGAGGTGGACCGCAAGACCGGCAAGGTCACCTGCACGATGAGCAACGACGGTTCGGTGGCCTTCCCGTACACCGTCTACCCGAACATCGCGCTGCCCTTCGCGGGCACCCCGTACACCGTCGCCCCCGGCGCCACCGCCCGGTACGTCTGGGACGCCGCCACCACCAACGGCCGCTACGACTTCACCGTCCACGGCCCGGACGGCTTCGTCCGCCGCTTCGCCGGCACCGTGGTCCGGGACGGGCAGGACGGCCAGAACGACATCGGCGTGCCGATCGTCACCGCCGACCTGCACGGCAGCGTGCGGCTCACCTTGCAGGTGGCCAACGACGGCATGACCGACGTCTCCTTCACCGCCGCCCCCAACGACTTCGCCGGCACCGCGCAGACCGTCCGGGTCAAGCCCGGGCAGCAGGTGAACCTGTCCTGGCCGCTGGACAAGCAGGGCCGCTACGACGTCGTCGTCACCGCCCACACCGGCCTGCGCTTCGTGCAGCGCTACGCGGGCTGGGTGCACTGACCCGGTAGCGGGCGGGCCGCGGGCCGGGGGCGCCGAACCGGTGACCCCCGGCCGTGGCTCGGCCGTCCGGGCGGGGCCCGGGGCTACCGTCGGGCGCATGCAGAAGATCACCACCTTCCTCTGGTTCGACGACCAGGCCGAAGCGGCCGCCACCTTCTACACCTCCCTCTTCCCCAACTCCCGCATCACGCAGGTCACCCGCTACCCCGAGACCGGCCCCGGCGGAGCCGGCTCGGTCATGACCGTCGCCTTCGAACTCGCCGGGCGGGAGTACGCGGCCCTCAACGGCGGCCCCGAGTTCCACTTCACCGAGGCCATGTCGCTGCAGGTGGAATGCGAGGATCAGCAGGAGGTCGACGAGCTCTGGGCCGAGCTCACCGCCGACGGCGGCCAGGCGGGCCCGTGCGGCTGGCTCAAGGACCGCTTCGGCCTCTCCTGGCAGATCACCCCGCGCGTCCTGCTCGACCTGATCGCCGACGAGGACCGGGCCAAGGCAGGCCGGGTGATGGCGACGATGATGCGGATGCAGAAGATCGAGGTCCAGCCGCTGCTCGACGCGGCCAGGGGGTGACGCGATGGCCGCGCCCGCCTTCCGCAGCACCCTCTACCTGCGCGCCACCCCCGAGCGGGTCTGGCACGCCCTCACCAACGCCGACGAGTCCGGCCTCTACTGGGGCCACCGCAACGTCTCCACCTGGCTGCCCGGCGCGGCCTGGGAGCACCAGCGGGCCGACGGCTCCGGGACGGCCGACGTGATCGGCGTCGTCGAGGCCGTCGACCGCCCGCACCGGCTGGTCACCACCTGGGCGGGGCCCGGGGAACGACGCCCGGGCGGTCCCTCCCGGGTCACCTTCGAGCTCCGGGGCTGGCACGACCTCACCCGGCTCACCGTCACCCACGACCAGCTGGCCGACGAGGCCGAGCGGGCGGACGTCGAGCAGGGCTGGTCGGCGGTGCTGTCCAACCTGAAGACCTACCTGGAGACCGGCCACCCGCTCCCGCAGGAACCCTGGTCGATGCCCTGAGCCCCCTGAGCCCCCGACCCCCCGGAGTCCGACGCAGGGTCAGCGCCCGGCCCGCACCGCCGGGCGCGCCCGCTCGCCCCGGACGAACCGGCGCAGCCCGGCGAACCGCGAGAACCGCTCCCGGCTCGCCACCGAGGCCCGGTCCAGCTCCTCCATCAGCCGCCGGCTGCGGTGCTCCAGGTCCAGTTCGTCCAGGATCCGGTCCACCTCGGCCAGTATCGAACCGTGCAACTGCCACGCCTCCGGGTGCTCCCGCACCTTCTGCAGCAGCACCTGGGCGACGTTCTCCCGGCAGGTCCAGGCCGCGGCCAGCTCGGCGGTCAGCCGCCGCTCCGCCTCCTCGGCGCTGCGGCTCACCTGGGTGGTGACCAGCACCGCGAAGCTGACCATGGCCCCGCCGACGTGCGCCAGCAGTTCCTCCAGGCCCACCGCGACGTCCGGCGGGAACAGCCGCTCGCCGGGCGCGCGCCGCTTGGCCAGGTCGGTCAGCGAGCGGGCCAGCACCCGGATCACCACCACGCAGATCTCCAGGGTGTCCAGCCCGGTGCGCAGCACCAGCCGGGACAGCAGCCCGTCGTTGATCCGCGGATTGAGCCGCAGGCTGTCCTCCGCCTGGCGCAGTGCCACGTCCACGTCGGCGATGGCGTGGTCGAGCCGGCGGGCCTCGTGCAGCTGCTCGGCGGCCCGGGCGACCGGGGTCGGACGGCCCAGCTGCTCGGCGATGTCCAGCAGCAGCTGCCGGGCCCGCCGGGCGAGGTCCTCGATCGACTCCCCGGCGGTGTCCACCCAGACCGGCGGGGCGAACAGCAGGTTGAACAGCAGGCCGACGGCGGCGCCGATCAGCGTCTCCAGCACCCGGTCCCAGGCCTGCGAGGCGAGCCCGCTGACGCCGAGGATCAGCATGGCGCTGATCGCGACCTCCTGGACGAACTCCTCGACCCGGACGAACCGGCCGACGACCAGCGAGGCCAGGATGATCAGCCCGAGGCTCCACCAGGAGAGCCCCACCACGGCGCTGAAACCGGTCGCGATCAGCACGCCGACCACCACCGAGTTGACCCGGCGGATGCTGGTCTTGAGCGTCGAGTAGACGGTGACCTGCACCACCAGCAGCGCGGTGAGCGGGGCCGTCAGCGGGGCCGGCTCGTTGCTGAGCCGGGTGGCCACCGCGAAGGCGAGGGTGGCGGCCACGGTGGCCCGTACGGTCTGGACGACGAAGGGTTCTCGGGCACCGCGGCGGATCAGGGCCGTGAGGGACTCCGGGAGAAGGGCCATGTCGCCCTTCTTTCCCTGTGGCAGCCCTTCACACCGCCGAGCCGCCCGACCGGCACCCGTATGCCCGGGCCCGGGTCACGGGACAGAACATCCGGCGAGCCACGGCCTACCGCGGGTCCTGACGGTTCAGCCGCAGCTTCCAGGGCGCCAGCGCCGACTCGACCTGCACCCCGATGCTCATCTTCGACGCGCCCTCGATCCGCTCCTCGAAGCGGATCGGCACCTCGCGGATCGTCAGGCCGCGCTGGACGACCCGGTAGTTCATCTCGACCTGGAACGAGTACCCGCTGCTCTGCACGGTCGGCAGGTCGATCGCCCGCAGGGTGCTCGCCCGCCAGGCCTTGAAACCGGCGGTGGCGTCCCGGACGCCCAGGCCGAGGATGGTGTTGACGTAGAGGTTGGCCCAGGCCGACAGGGCCTTGCGGTGCCAGGGCCACTCCGCGGCGGTCGAACCGCCGGGCACGTAGCGGGAGCCGAGCACCACGGCGGTGTCGTCGGCCAGCAGGGCCTGGACCATCGCGGGTATCGCCGAGGCCGGGTGCGAGAGGTCGGCGTCCATCTGGACCACGACGTCGGCGTCCTCGTCCAGGGCCCGGGCCATGCCGGCCAGGTAGGCGCGGCCGAGGCCGTCCTTCTCGGTGCGGTGCAGCACGCCCACGGTGCCGCCGGACTCCGCGGCGAGCTTGTCGGCGATCTCGCCGGTGCCGTCCGGCGAGTTGTCGTCGACCACCAGCAGGTGCAGGCCCGGTACCGGGAGGTCCGCGAGAAGACCCGCGAGGACCGGAAGGTTCTCCCGTTCGTTGTACGTGGGGACGACGACAACGACCTTCGGGGAGGCCTCGACCATGTTCTGTTTCCCTCGTGCCCTTTCCGGCCGGCACCCGTGCCACGCCGGACGGTTGTCCTTGACGACCTGCGGTGGATGAGACCGTGCGAGTGTATCGGTGCGGCGGACGGTTCCTCGCCCCGGGTGACGGGCTGGGCACGGCCGGCCACGGCCCGGAAATCCGTTCGACCGCGATGCGTGCCCGGGGCGCCGCGTCACCGCCCCGATCCGTCGTTCCGGGAAATTTCTTCGACGGCCCCTCGCAGACGGTCCCTCGCAGCTCCCGGCGGGCTACGCCCCGCCGTAGACGGTCGCGAGGTTGTCCCGGGCCGGGTGGGCCAGGCCGGCCGGGCCGGCGGCGAAGGTGCGCAGGACGTTCTCGGTGACCCGGCGGACCAGGTCCCCGGCCCGGGCGTCGATCCCGTGGTCGGCGCTGCCGCCCCCGGGCCCGTGCGCGTCCAGGGCCTCCACCCAGCGCATCGTCCCGGAGGCGAACACCCCGGCGCCGCCCGGCACGGTGTAGTACGCGGTGTCGGAGTGCGAGCGGCGGCCCTCGCAGACCACGGGGGAGTGCGCGATCACCTCGATCGGACGCGGGGTGGGGAAGGCGGTGTCCACCCGGTCGTACTCGACGCCGACCAGGTGCGGGAACGACGCCCCGGCGGCCACGCCGGTGCCCTCGAACGCCCAGTGCTCCGGCGAGCCGACCACGTACGGGGCGTCCACCGGGTAGCCGTCGTAGATCACGCCGAGCATCGAGCTCTCCGGGTCGGCGCCCGGGCCGGCCCGGAAGTCGGTGGTCGCCGGGGCGCCGGCCTGGTGCCCCGGGTCCTGCGCCCACGCGTCCTTGTAGCAGACCACCGTCCGGTCCGGGCCCAGCTCCGAGGGCTCGAAGCGGACCCGGCGGAAGCAGCAATTGGCGCCCAGGACCGCCAGGTTGGTGCCGGCGTCCCGGGCCGCGACCACCTGGGCGCGCTGCTCGGGGGACCAGTACTCGTCGTGGCCGAGCGAGAGGACGGCGCTCGCGCCGTGCAGCAGCCCGGGCTCGCGGGCCACGTCGATCCCGGTGGTGTAGGCGAGCGGCAGCCCGAGCCGTTCGGCGAGCGCGACCAGTGGCGCCTCGTACACCAGGAACAGCCCGGCGCCGTGGTCGTAGTCGTAGGGCCGGTCGAAGACCACCCGCAGCGAGCGGGTGGCCAGACCGCCGGTGGGGCCGTTGTAGAGGCTGTACCCGCCCCACCCGTTGTACGCCTGCCAGGTGGCGGGGGCGCTCATCACCACCGTCCGCCCGGCGGTGGCGGCGGAGCGGACGGTGAGCGGGACGTAGCGCTGGCCGGAGCCGTCCTCGGCGTCCAGGCGCAGCAGGTAGGCGCCCTCGGGCCAGTCGGTGGTGTCCACGGCGAGGGTGCGCTGCCAGCCGGTCAGCACGGTCCTGGTCGCGGGGTCCACGCGCGGGGCGGGCTGCCGGCCGCCCGGGACGTGCTCGCGGCGCCAGACCAGGCGGGCGCGGGCGCCGTCGTACCAGCCGGTGCGGTAGGCGGAGACGGTGAAGGCGGCGGCCGGGGTGGAGACGTGCAGGCCGAACTGCTCACCGGGCAGCACGCTGACCCGGTCGGCGAAGCCCTCGATGGCGTCGGCGGGGCCGGGGTTGGTGATCTCCCAGTCGGGCGCGCCGGGAAGGGACTGCTCCGGCGGGACGTCCACGTGCTGGGCGTCAGCGGTCGGGGCGGGGTCGTCGGCGGAGGGGCGCGGGGCAGGGCCGTCGGACGAGGAGTGCGGGGCGGGGTCCGGGTGGCGGGTGCCGCAGGAGGCGGTGGCCGCCGCCAGCAGGCCCAGGCCCAGAATCCCCCGCCGACTCGGTTCCGCCACCGCTGCCTCCCTGGTGTCCGTCCTCGGCAAACCTGCACACATCGGTCGATCGCGCGGACATCCTCGCCCGTTCCGGGCAGCAGGTGCGGCCCGCCGCGCCGGGACGACCAGCACGGCGGGGCGCCGCCCGCCACCGCTGAGGGCCGTCCGGGGCACCGTTGGCGTGTCCGGACGCGCTGCTCCCCGGCGGCACCGATCCGGTCCCCTAGCCTGACCAGGCCCGCCGTCCGGCGGCCTTTGGGGGCCGGAGCCGAGCGCGGCCGGCCGACTCGTGGACAGGGGTGCACGTGGTGTCGTCGGATTCGGCCGATCCGGGGGTGACGCCCGCGACCCGCGGCGCGAGGTTCCGGGAGTGGATGCTGGAAGGCCTGTCGGACATGGCCAAGCAGCACCCCGGCCCGCACGCCGAGGCGCCGCACGTCAAGGGCCAGCGCTGGTGGCGGGTGATGTGCCTGACCGGCCTGGACTACTTCTCCACGCTCGGCTACCAGCCCGGCATCGCCGCCCTCGCCGCCGGCCTGCTCTCGCCGCTGGCGACCATCGTGCTGGTGATCGTCACCCTGCTCGGCGCCCTGCCCGTCTACCGGCGGGTCGCCCAGGAGAGCCCGCACGGCCAGGGCTCGATCGCGATGCTGGAGCGGCTGCTGTCGTTCTGGCAGGGCAAGCTCTTCGTGCTCACGCTGCTCGGCTTCGCGGCCACCGACTTCATGATCACCATCACCCTGTCGGCCGCCGACGCGACCGCACACCTGGTGGAGAACCCGCATCTGCACAGCGTGCTGACCGGCAAGCAGGTGACGATCACCCTCATCATGGTGGCCCTGCTCGGCGGGGTCTTCCTCAAGGGCTTCAGCGAGGCGATCGGCATCGCCGTCGTCCTGGTCGCGGTCTACCTCGCGCTGAACGTCGTGGTGGTGACCAACGGACTCTGGCACGTGCTGAAGGCCCCGCACGTCGTCGGCGACTGGACGGACGCGCTCACCGCCGAGCACGGCAACGTGATCGCGATGATCGGCGTCGCCCTGATCGTCTTCCCGAAGCTCGCGCTCGGCCTGTCCGGCTTCGAGACCGGCGTCGCCGTGATGCCGCACATCGAGGGCGACCCGGACGACACCGAGGAGAAGCCCACCGGCCGGATCCGCGGCGCCCGCAAGCTGCTCACCACCGCGGCCGCGATCATGAGCTGCTTCCTGATCACCACCAGCCTCATCACCACCCTGCTGATCCCGGCGGACGCCTTCAAGGCCGGCGGCCAGGCCAACGGGCGGGCGCTCGCCTACCTCGCCCACCAGAACCTCGGCAACACCTTCGGCAGCGTCTACGACCTGTCCACGATCGCCATCCTCTGGTTCGCCGGCGCCTCCGCGATGGCCGGACTGCTCAACCTGATGCCGCGCTACCTGCCCCGCTACGGCATGGCCCCGCACTGGGCCCGCGCGGTGCGCCCCACCGTGATCGTCCTCACCCTGATCGCCTTCCTGGTCACCTGGCTGTTCGACGCCAACGTGGACGCCCAGGGCGGCGCGTACGCGACCGGCGTGCTGGTGCTGATCAGTTCGGCCGCCATCGCCGTCACCATCGCCGCCCACAAGTCCGGGCAGCGCCGCAGGACGGTCGGCTTCGCCGTGATCGCCGGGGTCTTCCTCTACACCACGGCCGTGAACATCGCCGAGCGGCCGGACGGCGTCAAGATCGGCGGCTGCTTCATCGCCGGCATCATGCTGGTCTCCTTCCTCTCCCGGCTCAAGCGGGCCTTCGAACTGCGCGTCACCGACGTGGTGCTCGACGCCGTCGCGGAACGCTTCGTCCGGGACTACATGCACCGCCCGCTGCGGCTGATCGCCAACGAGCCGAACAGCCGGGACCTCGCCGAGTACCGCGACAAGATCCGCCAGATCCGCGCCGACAACGACATCCCGGTCGAGGACGACCTGGTGTTCGTCGAGGTCACGGTGCTCGACCCGTCCGACTTCGAGGCCGAGCTGACCGTGCGCGGCGAGGTGCTGCACGACCGCTACCGGGTGCTGACGCTGCAGAGCTCCAGCGTGCCGAACGCGCTGGCCGCCCTGCTGCTGCGGGTCCGGGACCTCACCGGGCAGCAGCCGCACATCTACTTCGAGTGGACCGAGGGCAACCCCTTCGCCCAGTTCCTCAGGTTCTTCCTGTTCGGGCAGGGCGAGATCGCCCCCGTCACCCGCGAAGTCCTGCGCGAGGCCGAACCGGACCGCAGCCGCCGCCCGGCCGTCCACGTCGGCTGACGGCACCTCCCCGCCGAACGGGTCGGCCGTCTGCGCCTCCTGCTCAGTGGCAGTCCAGGTCAGCGGCAGTCCGGGTCGTTCTGGTCAGCGACTCGGGTGGGACTTGCTCCAGGCCGGGGCGACGAAGGCCACCAGGGCGACGGCGAAGCCGAGTTGGAGAAGGTGCCGGATCCAGTCGATGCCCGAGGTGTGGCGGACGCCGATCCATCCGGAGACGGCGTTGCCGAGCCAGGCCCCGGCGGCGCCGAGCAGCATCGTCAGCCACCAGGGGATCGACTGCGGCCCGCGCAGGATCAGCTTGGCCAGTACGCCCAGCACGAAGCCGATGATCAGAATCCACAGGAGCTGGAACATCGCAGTCCACCTTCCGGGCGCCGCCGGACTGACCCCGGTGCGCCGAATCGCCGAGACGCGGTTCGTCCCATGATCGCCCGGATCGGCCGAACGGGCACGTCGGGAGCTTCTACGGCTCCGGCTGCACCTGCTCGGTCCTGAGCTTCACCGAGGACTCCTGGCGGCCGGCTCTCAGCGCTCCAGTGCCGCCTCGACGGCCTCGCGGACGTCCGGGTGCGGGTCGTTCGCGAGGCCGTCGAGCAGGGCGGCGACACCCGGGGTGGACCAGCCGGCGACGGCCCACACCAGTTCCTCGCGCACGGCCGGGTCCGGGTGGGCGGCCAGCCGGGCGAGGCGGTCCAGTGGGCCGCGGCGGCGGCGCCCGAAGCTCTGCAGGGCGGCGAGCAGTTCGGCGGGGTCGCCCGGCTCGCCGGCGGCCTCGATCCGGGCGAGCAGGACGGGCACGGGCGGCGGCGGGGCGTCCAACGGGTGCTGGTGGCGCTCGCGCAGTCGACGGCTGCCGTACCCGCCGACGGGCTGGCAGCCCATGCAGGGACAAGGCCGGGTGCCGTGGGCGTTCGGCTGGTAGCGCCAGCCGGAGACCTGCGGCACGCCGCGGATCCGGTGGACCTCGCGGGCGCCCACCGCACGCGGCACGAACACCTCCCAGCCGCGCGGGTCCGCCAGTTCGGCGATCCGCCGCACCGCCTCGGCGGCGGGTACCCGCTGCTGGGCGTCCCTCGCGCGGTCCCGGTAGTGCCCGGCCAGCACCTGCTGCGTGTCGTCCAGCCGGAGGTGCACCGCGACCAGCGAGCCCCCGGTGCCGAACCGGGCCAGTTCGCGCAGCCACTGGTGGGTCAGCGGGTACGAGGGCAGTACCGGGAAGCAGTACAGCCCGCGCACCCCGCCCTGCCCCCGGCTGTCGGCCCGGATCCCGGCGCGGCGGATCCGCGGCGCGTTCGCCGCGGCGGTCAGGTGCACGAACATCGCCATGGCCCGGGATGCTAGCGGCTGGCCGACCGCGGGCCCATCGGATTTCCTCGGGAGGCGGGGCGGCGCGGGGCGGGGCGGGAGGCAGAGCAGGAGGCAGGCAGGAGGCGTCAGGCGGTGCCCGTGCGGCGGGTGATCAGTGCGGCGAGGCCGTCCAGAATGCGGTCCAGGCCGAAGTCCAGGGCCTGGTCGCGCCCGTCCTCGCCGGTCATGGCGGCGGCCAGGGCGGGGTAGCGGTCGGCGTGCTGGTGCACCAGCGTGCCGAGGGCGGTGAGGAGTTCGGCTTCGGGGGAGCCGTCGGGCCCGGCGGCGCGGGACTGCTGGGCGATGCTGCGGACGTGTCCGGCGAGCAGGACGGCGGCGTCCATCCGCTCGGGGCCGGTCAGTCCGTGGCCGTCGAGGGCGGTCACCACCCGTTCCAGCCAGGTGAGTTCCTTCGGGCCCATCACCCGGGGGCCGACGGTGGCGTCGAGCAGCCACGGGTGGCGGCCGAACGACTCGGTCAAGTGGTGCGCCCAGGCCGTGAGTTGGCTCCTCCAGTCGTGGGCGTGCCGGTCCTGCGGGGGCTCGCCGACGGCGGCCTCGACCATCAGGGCGACGAGTTCGGCCTTGCCGGGCACGTAGCGGTAGAGCGACATCTTGGTGAAGTCGAGCAGCCCGGCGACCTTCTGCATCGAGACCGCACCCAGGCCTTCGGCGTCCGCGATCTCGACGCCCGCCGCCGCGATCCGCTCCAGGCTGAGGGCCGGTTTCGGCCCGCGGGTGGGCTTGGCCGGGGGGCCCCAGAGCAGCCGCACCATGTCGTTCGCCGCCTCGCTCACATTCCGCTCCCGTTCTGGGGGTTGCTCGTCCGACCTAACTGCGTCTACCGTACACAGCAGCAAACAGTATCCACCAGACACAGTTTCTCGATCCTCTCGGACGGAGTGGTTTCCCATGAGCACCAAGGTCCTGATCTCGGGCGCGAGCATCGCCGGCCCCGCCCTGGCCCACTGGCTCAGCCGGTACGGCTTCGAGGTCACCGTCGTCGAACTCGCCCCGGCGCTGCGCGGCGGCGGCCAGAACGTCGACTTCCGCGGCCGCACCCACCTGACGGTGCTGGAGCGGATGGGCGTCCTCGACGAACTGCGCGCGCTCGACACCGGCGGCAGCCCGATGACCTTCCTCGGCGCCGACGGCCGCCGACTCCTGCACCTGCCCGCCGAGTTCGCGGGCGGCGAACTGGAGATCCCGCGCGGCGAACTCGCCCAGCTGCTGTACCGGCACAGCCGCGCCCGCGCCGATTACGTCTTCGGCGACTCCATCACCGCCCTGGAGGAGACCCCGAGCGGCGTGCGGGCCACATTCCGGCACGGCGCGCCGCGCGAGTTCGACCTGGTGATCGGCGCCGACGGGCTGCACTCCAACGTCCGCCGGCTCGCCTTCGGCCCCGAGCAGCGCTACGTCCGCCACCTCGGCTACTACGCGGCCACCTGGCAGTTCCCCAACGACCTCGGCCTGCCGCCCGGTTCGGTCGGCCTCAACGTCCCCGGCCGGCTCGCCTCGATCGGCGCCGACCACCGCGACCCGACCCGCGCGGGCGCCTTCTGCCTCTTCGCCTCGCCCGAACTGCGCTACGACCGCCACGACCAGGAGCAGCAGAAGGCCCTGGTGCGGGACGCCTTCGCGGGCCTGGGCTGGGAGGTGCCGCGCCTGCTGGAGAGCCTGCGGCACGCCCCCGAGCTCTACTTCGACTCGATCAGCCGCGCCGACGTCCCCACCTGGTCCAGCGGCCGGATCGCCCTGCTCGGCGACGCGGCCTGCGGCGCCACCATCGGCGGCATGGGCACCGGCACCGCCGTGGTGGCCGCGTACGTCCTGGCCGGCGAACTGGCCCGCGCCCGCGGCGACCACCGCACCGCCTTCGCCCGGTACGAGCAACTGCTGCGCGGCTACGCCCAGGGCTGCCAGAAGGGCGGGGGCCGCACCGGCCCCTTCCTGGCGCCGCGCACCGCCACCGGCCTGCGCGTGCGCAACGGGCTGCTGAACCGGCGCTGGGTGCTGAACCGGATGCTGGAGCTCGGGAAGCAGGTCTCCAGCGTCGAGCTGCCGGACTACGAGCTGCCGAAGGGCGGGCTGCCGGACTGCGAGCCGCTGGAGAGCGATCTGCCGAAGTGCGCGCGCGAGTCGGCCGGCCGGTTCAGTGCGGCGGGCTGATCCGGGCGCCGCCGTCCAGGGCCGCCTCCACCTGGACGGCCGCCCGGGCCGGGCGCTCGACGGCCAGCGTGTGGTCCGGGGCGGGCCGGTCGGCGGACCAGTCCGGGCCCTTGACGGCGAGCCGGGTGACCCGCCGGCTGCCCGCCGCGAGCAGGAACTCCGCCCCCTGCGGGGAGCGCCACCAGGCCCAGCCGACGACGTCCTGCTCGAACCGGCTGCACGCCCGCCCCGGGCCGCCGCCGGTGCGCTGCGGGCCGCGGGCGGTCGGCAGCAGGACGGCGGTGGCGGCGCTGCCCTCGCCGGTCCAGCGGTCGGCGCGCAGGCAGACCCAGGACGCCGAGCCCGCGTTCTGCGGCAGCGGCTGCACCGCGAAGGCCCACAGGTTGAGCTGCTTGACGCCCGGCGTGCCGTCCGGGACGGCGCAGCCCGCGCGGGCCCAGGCCAGCAGCGCGTCCTGGCCGGTGGCCTCGCGCGGCTCGCGGGCCGGCTGGGTACGGTCCGGTGGCGGGGAGTAGGTGAGGTGCGCGGGGACGAGCCCGCCGAGGTCGGTCAGCAGGAAGGCGTGCTTCTCGGCGATGGCGGGGGAGGAGTGCAGCTGGAGCACCGTGGCGCCGTGGCAGTCCGCGAGCCCACCGCCCGGGACCGCCGCCGTGACCCCGTCGGGGTGGTCCAACGGCCGTGCGGGGGAGTCGGGTTGGTCGATCCGGCGGGTCTCGGCGGCGTCCACCCAGGGGGCCAGCAGATAGCGCACGGCGGTGCCCTGGCGGCGCAGCACCACCGCGCCCGCCGTGGTCACGTCCGAGTCGTCGGCCCGGGCGAGGTCCAGGCCGCCGTCGCGCCCGTCGGTGTAGCGGGCGAGCCGCCGGCCGTCGAACAGCACCACCACGGCGGCGCCGTCGACCGTCCCGGCGAACAGCAGCGCCGGCGGGGCGACGGGCGGCGTGGCGTCCACGCCCGGCTCGGCGCGGGTCTGCGGGCCCGGCCGCTCCCAGGCGGCCAGGGCGCGGCCGAGCAGCGCGCCGTCGTCGCGGCGGTCGCCGCGGGCGGGCCAGGCGGTGAAGTCGACCCGCGCGGTGTGCTGCCACCGGTCCGGCTCGACCCGGGTCAGGCGTGCCGGGTCGGCCGCGGTGCCGGACGGGGCGGGTGCGGGGCGGGCCGCAGGCGCGGCCGGGCCGGAGTCGGCCACCACGGCCGCCGTCGTGCTGAGCCCGAGCAGGCCGACCAGCAGCACGGCGCTCCACGTCCGGCGGCGGCGCAGCAGGTCGGTGGGCTGGACCCGCACCGCGCACGGGTCGAAGGCGGGCGGCTCCGGGTCCGCCCCGACGGTCACACCGGCCGCCGCCGCGACGGCCTCCTCGGGGCGCTCGACCCCGGCCTGTCGCAGCACCCCGGCCGCCTGCTCCGGCGTCAGCCCCTCCACCGCGCGCAGGGCGAAGGCCGCGCGGGCGGGGGCGTCGAGCGCCGCGAGCGCGTGGTCCAGCGCCGCGTCCTCCTCGCCGCCGTGCGGGGTGAACAGCCGCAGTCCCCAGATCCGGGGAGCGGGCAGCCGCCGCGCGGGGTGCGGCCGCAGCGCTGCGCGCAGCACCCGCAGGCGCAGTGCGGCGTACACCGGGTCCTCGTCCGCCGCCGACGGACCGGCCGGGCGGGTCCAGTGGGAGGGCAGGGCGCGCTGGACGGTCGCGTGCGCGGCCAGCACCCGGCTGTGCCGGTCCCGGTCGGCGGGCAGCGCGAGGTACGCCAGCCGGGCCAGCCTGCGGTAGTGGCGCACCAACGCGGCCTCGGCCTGGGCCACCGGGCGCGCCGCGGCGCCCTGCGCCGGCGATGCCGCGCCCATCGTCCGTCCTGCCAACGGGCCCTCCCCGGATGCCGTGCGTGCTGTCGTGGTGGACGGTCCAACGAGTCGATCATGTGATGGTTGCGCCGTCCGGGTCGCCGGGTCGCCAGGTCAGTGCGTTGCTGGGTCAGTGCGTTGCTGGGTCGGTGCGTTGCCGGGTCGGCGGGTCGGTGGTTTCGGCGAGGCGCCGGGTCGACGCCCCGCCGGGTCGGGGGTGTCGGTTCGGCACGGTGTCGGATCCGCGTTCGGCGGGCGGGCCCAAGGTCCCGCCCGTTCAGCCCCTTGGCCCCTGGCGGCCCGTGCCGCCGGGCGCGATGCTGCCGGTACCGGCCGGGACGATCCGCGCCCGGCCGCAAGAGTGTCGTGGACGAGGTGAACCGGCGTGCGGCATGCCACCGTCGAATCAGTGATGACCAGCCCCGTGGTCCGGGTCGCGCCCGAGACCGGCTTCCGGGAGATCGTCGCGCTGCTGACCGAGTACGACATCACCGGGGTGCCGGTGGTGGACGCGGAGGGGCGGCCGCTCGGGATCGTCTCCGAGGCCGACCTGCTGCGCACGCTGGCCGCGCAGGAGGATCCGGGCGCGCTGCTGCCCGCCCCCGAGGCGGCGCCGGCCGGCCCGGGCGGTGCCGTGACCGCGGCCGACCTGATGACCGGGCAGCCGGTCTGCACGACGCCCGGGACCAGCGTGGTCGCGGCGGCCCGGCTGATGAGCCGGCATGGGCTGAAGCGGCTGCCGGTGCTGGACGAGGACGGACGGGTGACCGGCATGGTCAGCCGCGGGGACCTGCTGCGGGTGTTCCTGCGCGAGGACGTGGTGATCCGGCGGGAGATCGTCGAGGAGGTGCTCGGCCGGATCGACGGGGTGAGCCCGGCGGAGATCGGCGTCGAGGTCGATCAGGGCCGGGTGGTGCTCAGCGGTACGGTGCCCGAGCCGTACCTGGTCCCGATCGTGCTCAACCTGTGCCGCTCGGTGGACGGCGTGGTCTCGGTCACCGACCGGCTCGGTGCGGGCGGGGCGGCCGCTCCGGTGGGCTGATCCGTCGATCCTGCGATCCGACCGCTGTGCGCCGCCCCGGCCCGGGCGGTTCGCTTCGCATACTGCGGAGCGTATCGGGTAACTCACCCTGTGTGCCCGGCGGGTCGAACTGCCGGGGCGGCGGAGCACAGGGGAGGCGGCCGTGGCGGTCGTATTCGACGCGGACTTCACTTCGACCAGACAGTGGACTGCCGGGCGCACCAGTGCCTACCCCCGGATGGGGCCGACCAACCGGAGCGACCACAAGCTCGACTACCTCGGCCGCGGCTACTGCCCGGGCGGCGTGTTCAGCGCCACCCGGCGGCTCGTCGGCGGGCTCTGGACGTGCAACCTGCTCACCACCGAGGGCAGTCCGGACGGCTTCCAGGCCCGCACCGGCGACCAGCTGTCGGCACGCATCACGCTGCCCGTCGGGCTGGGTGCCTGGCCGGCCGTCTGGACCTGGCGGGACGGCGGCAACGAGGTCGACCTCTTCGAGTACCACCCCGACCATCCGGACCTGTTGGAGTTCTCCAACCACGTCCGGGGCGGGTACCGGTACTGGCACGGCGCCGGCTCGGGGATCGCGCCCGGGTCGACCTTCGACCTGCGGGTCGTGCTCGGCGCGAACTCGGTGGACTGGTACGTCGAGGACGAGCTGGTCTACGCGGACCTGCACGGGGTCGGTCCCGGCTGGCAGGCGTACCTGATCGTCAACCTGTCGGTCGCGGACGGCACGTACCACGACCGGCCGCCGCTGCAGGGGCCGGACCGGCTCAGCTGGGTCTGCCACAGCCTTCAGGTCGAGCGCTGAGCGTCCCGCCTCACGGGGCGAAGGTGGCGGTGACCGGGCCGCGCGGGCCGGAGCGCTGGAACCAGACCGTCCGGCGGTGCGCGCCGATGTGCGCGGGGTGGGCCACGTACAGGTCGTCGCGCGGGGCGCGTTCGTTGCCGGGGGCCAGGGCCGCGTCCACGGCGCGCGCGGCGATGGCGTGCAGCAGGGCGGTGGCGGTCGCTTCGGCCGCGGGCGGTGCGATGGCGAGCGCGGTGAGTTCGGCCCAGAGCGCGGTGGAGACGTAGCTGATCGGGGAGTGGCCGAGCGCGGGATGGGGGCGGTGGTCCCCGTGGCGCCGCAGCACCCCGGCCGCGACGAGCTGCTCGGGCGAGCGGTCGTCGGCCGGTGGGTGGTGGTTCATGGGCGGCAACGCTACCCCGGTGGGCCGGGCGCTGAGCGCCGGAACGTTTTCTCAGGCTTTCTTCAGGGCGCTTCGGCCCGGTGCGGGCGCACGATGGTGGTGAGGCGCTGGTCACCTCGGCGGGCCCCGGCTGCGGGGCCGGAGGAGGAGGTCCCCATGAGGTACTGGCACGGACACGGCCACGTCCTGGGTGGCTGGGGCATCGGTGTGATGGCGGTCTTGACGCTGCTGGTCCTGCTGGTGCTGGTGCTCGCCGCCATCGCCCTGTTCCGGTACGTGTCGCGGTCGCGTCGACCGCTGCCGTACGGCCCGGCGGGTCCGGGTGCGGCGGGGCCGGGTTCGGGTTCGGCGGCTTCGGGTGCGGCGGGGCCGGGGTGGGGCGCACCGCACGGCGCGGCGGCCGGGCCGACGCCCGAGCAACTGCTCGCGGAGCGGTTCGCGCGTGGCGAGATCGACACCGAGGAGTACCGGCACAGGCTCGACACGCTGCGCTCGGTGAACGGGCCGGGTGACGGCTGAGCCGGGGCGCACGCGGGCCCGCCACACGGTGGTGCGTGTGGCGGGCCCGTCTGCGGTGGCGGCCTGGCCGGCGTTTGCGCAGCCCGTTCGGCCTGCGCGGTCTACTCGGCGTGCGTGGCCTGCTGGGCCTATTCGACGACCAGCTCGACCGGGATGTTGCCGCGGGTGGCGCGCGAGTACGGGCAGACCTCGTGCGCCTGCTTGACCAGCTGCTCGCCGGTCCCGTCCGCGAGTGCCTCGGGCAGTTCGACGCGCAGCACGACGGCCAGGCCGAAGCCGGCGCCGTCCTTGCCGATCGACACCTCGGCGGTGACCGAGACCTCGCTGGTGTCGACCCGGGCCTGGCGGCCGACCAGGCCGAGGGCGCTGGCGAAGCAGGCCGCGTAGCCGGCCGCGAACAGCTGCTCGGGGTTGGTGCCCTGGCCGCTGCCGCCGAGCGCGGGCGGCATCGCGAGCGCGAGGTCCAGCTGCCCGTCGGAGCTGACGGCGCGGCCCTCCCGGCCGTTGGCGGTGGCGGCTGCGGTGTAGAGCGCGTCCATGGTCGGTTCCCTTCGTGTGTTCCGGCGGCCGCCTGGGCCGCCCTCTGGAGATAAGTAGAGCACGCAATTCAATTGCGCACAACTGAATGGCGTGAGGGTGATCGGTACCATGGAGCCATGACCACGCTCCCCGGCATGGCGGACGAGGAACTGCTCCGCCTCGACCAGCAGATCTGCTTCTCGCTGAACGCGGCCTCCCGCGCCTTCGGTGGCGTCTACCGGGTGCTGCTCCGCGACCTCGGACTCACCTACCCCCAGTACCTCGTCCTGCTCGTGCTCTGGGAGGATGGCGACCTGCCCGTCAAGCGGATCGGCGAGCGCCTGCGGCTCGACTCCGGCACGCTCTCCCCGCTGCTCAAGCGGCTGGAGGCGGCCGGACTGGTGCGGCGCGAGCGCAGTCCGGAGGACGAGCGGTCGGTCACCGTCAGCCTCACCGCCGAGGGCTCCGCCCTGCGCGAGCGGGCCGGCCGGGTGCCGCGCCGGCTGTTCGGCGCGACCGGGCTGCCGGTCGAGGACCTGGCCGCGCTGCGCGTACTGCTGGAGCGGGTGACCGCCGCGCTGGACTCGGCGGTGGTGGAGCCGGCGCCGTAGTCGCGGCATCCGCCCTGTCAAGTCGGGCGGTCCGCAGCCTGTGACGTGGGTCACGTGCGTCTGGGTCCCGGGCTCCTGTCGGGGCCGAACCGGCAGGTCAGCGCCGGTTTTCGAAAGTGAACGGAAACGGTCGCCAATTGTCCGCCCGATCCGGTCAACAACCCGGGCCGCCCGGACGGTTACACCACGAGCCCCCAGGGGCCGTCGGCGTGCCACCCGGTGGGCCGGCCAGCTGACCCACGAAAGGGGGGCGCGTGTGCTGAACACCCCCGGGCCGGGCGAGAAGCGGGACCTGCGGGCGGACCCGCTCGGCGCGCTGCCGGCCGACTTCGAGGCCTTCTTCACCCGCGAGCACCCGGGCTACCTCCGGTACGCCCAGCAGCGCCTGCGACATCGCGAGGACGCGCAGGACGCCGTCCAGAACGCGGGCGCCACGCTCTACAAGAACTGGCGCCGCGCCCTGGCCAGCGCCGACCCGCAGGCCTTCGCCTTCAAGATCGTCAAGGATGCGGTGGTGGACCTCCTGCGCGAGCGCCGCCGTGCCGAACGCAAACGGCTGCGCGTCATCGCGCAGCGTCGGCCAGACACCAGCCAGGACGAACTGGACCAGCTCGCCGAACTCGACGCGCTGGACTGGGCGATGGAGGAACTCGCACGCGCCGCCCCGGTCCAGGCCGACGTCGTCCGGCTGCGCCAGGCGGGCCTGTCCTACCCGGACATCGGCCGCAGCCTCGGCATCGCGCACACCACCGCCCGCACCTACTACAGCCTCGGGCGGCGCCACCTGGAGTACCTGCTGGAGCAGCCGGACGACGGGCAGGCGCCGTGAAGGTCACCGAACTGCTGCGGGCGGACGCCGCCTTGCTGGAACGCGAGTTCCGCGACCACGACCCGGCCGCCTTCACCCGTCGGCTGGCCGAGCGGCTCGCCGCCGCCCGCCGGCCCGCGCCACCTGCCCGCGAACGCCCGGCCCGCCCGCCCGCGAACGCCCGGCCGCCGCACGCCTTCGGCGAGCCCCCGTGGGCCGGCGGCCGGACCGAGCTCCGCCGCGACCTGCGGCACCTGTGCGCCACCGTGGCGGGCGCGGTGGACCCGGCCGAACTGGCTCTGGACCTCGAACTCGCCGAGAAGACGGCCTTCCGCACCCTCGGCTGCCTGCTCTACGGGATGGGCCGCACCGCCGACGGCGTCTTCTGGTGGCGGATCGCGACGCAGTACGGCGACCAGCTGGCCGTGCACTGCCTGGCCGTCCACTACGCGGCCGAGGGCGAGACCCGGGACGCGGCCCGCTGGGCCGCCCAGGCCGAGGACCTCAGCGCCCCCGGTCACCTGCCCGCCCTGGCCCCGGACGCCGGGCCGGGCGGCGCCGCGCAACTGGCGCGGGAACTGGCCGAGCGCTACGACGGCGAGATCCTGCTGACGCTCAGGGACGTGCTGGCGGTGCGCCCGGGGGCGGACGGCGGACGGCTGGGCCTGCGGTCGGTGCGGGGGAGAGGGGTGGTGCGCATCCGGTGAGCCGGGCGGTGGGGCGGTGGGGCGCTGGTGGGTGGAGGGCGGTGGTGGTGGCAGCGGGGCGGCCGCCGCCCGCGGGCTCACGCGAGCCCCGTGATGGCGTCGCCGACGTACTCGGCCCCGATCACGGCCAGCACGGTGGTCGTGATCGCCGTGCTGTGGGTGGCCAGCCAGGCCTTCCACTCCCCGAGGGTCCGCGCCGAGCGGTCCCCGCGGAGCAGGTGGACCGCGAGCGGAAGCAGCGTGCACAGCGAACCGATCAGCACCATCAGCGCGGCGGCCACCACCGTGCCCTCGACCCCGGCCGTACTGGCGGCGATCGAGGCCGCGCCGCCGACGGCCAGTGCCAGGTTCTTCGGGCCGGTCGTGACCAGGACGACCGCGAGACCGGCCGACCGGCCCGCGCTGAAGCGGCCCACCTCCCGCATCCACCTCGGCGGCGCGGTGACGTGCCCCGCGCGGGGCCGGTCGCGCCACTGCTTCCCGGTCATCAGGACGAACAGGACGCCCAGCGCGAGCTCCAGCCAGTACAGCCAGGCCGGTCGGCCGCCACCCGAACCCAGTGCGCTGCCCGCCGCCACCACGACCGCCACCACCGCCGCCAGGCCGACCGCCCAGCCGGCCGCGAAGGCGAGCGCGATGGTCCGCCCGCGCGGTGCGGCCAGCATCAGGACCACCGCGACCAGCGCCGGCGGGCTGATCGCGAGGCCCACCGCCGACGCCAGCATCGAACCGACCGCCTCGCCCATCCCGCTCCCGCCTCCTCGCCGTCGCCCGGGCTCGCCCGGCGCCGCCGCCGTCAGCGCCCGTCCGGCGCAGCCGCGGTTCGGGCTCGTCCCGTGAAGCCGCTGCCCCGGGGCGTCCGGTGAAGCCGCTGCCCCAGGCCTGCTCCGCCGGGCACACGTCTGCCCCATTCAGCTACGCCCGGGGCCGCCGTGCACGGCCGGGGCCGCTGTGCGGGTGAGGCCCGGGGGGCTCAGGCGCGGAACGGCCGTCGTTCGACCGGAACCGCCGAGGGCCGCCGCACCGGTGTGGTGCGGCGGCCCTCGGACGTGGTCACGGCAGCGGATCAGTCGTTGCCCGACTCGATCGCGGCGCTGTCGAGCGCGGTGGACTTGGCCGCCAGCGCCTCGGCGTCGGGGCCGGCGGCGGCGATCGGCGCCGCCCCGCCGGGCGCCAGCTCGCCGATCAGGCCGCTCCACGGCGCCAGCTGGCCGTGCACCGCGTACTGCTCCAGCTTGCTGCGCGAGTCGGCGATGTCGAGGTTGCGCATGGTCAGCTGGCCGATGCGGTCGTCCGGGACGAACGCGGCGTCGACGCTGCGCTCCATGGACAGCTTCTCGGGGTGGTAGCTGAGGTTCGGGCCCTGGGTGTCGAGCACCGAGTAGTCCTGGCCGCGGCGCAGTCGCAGCGTGACGCTGCCGGTGACCGGCTGGCCGACCCAGCGCTGCAGGCTGTCGCGGAGCATCAGCGACTGCGGGTCGAACCAGCGGCCCTCGTACAGCAGCCGCCCGAGCCGGCGGCCCTGGGTGTGGTAGGTGGCGACGGTGTCCTCGTTGTGGATCGCGTTGAGCAGCCGCTCGTAGGCGGTGTGCAGCAGCGCCATGCCGGGGGCCTCGTAGATGCCGCGGCTCTTGGCCTCGATGATGCGGTTCTCGATCTGGTCCGACATGCCCAGGCCGTGGCGCCCGCCGATCCGGTTGGCCTCGTGCACCAGCTCGACGGCGTCGGCGAACGCCCGGCCGTTGATGCGGACCGGACGGCCGAACTCGAACTCGATCGTCACGTCCTCGGTCTGGATCTCGACCGCCGGGTCCCAGAAGGCCACGCCCATGATCGGGCTGACGATCTCCATCGAGGTGTCCAGGTACTCCAGCCGCTTGGCCTCGTGGGTGGCGCCCCAGATGTTGGCGTCGGTGGAGTAGGCCTTCTCGGCGGAGTCGCGGTACGGCAGGTCGCGCTCGGAGAGCCAGGCGGACATCTCCTTGCGGCCGCCGAGCTCGGTGACGAACCGCTGGTCCAGCCACGGCTTGTAGATCCGCAGGCTGGGGTTGGCGAGCAGACCGTAGCGGTAGAACCGCTCGATGTCGTTGCCCTTGTAGGTGGAGCCGTCGCCCCAGATGGAGACCTCGTCCTCGCGCATCGCGCGGACCAGCAGGGTGCCGGTCACGGCGCGGCCGAGCGGGGTGGTGTTGAAGTACGTCTGCCCGGCGGAGCGGATGTGGAAGGCGCCGCAGGCGAGGGCGGCCAGGCCCTCCTCGACCAGCGCCGCCCGGCAGTCGACCAGCCGGGCCTGCTCGGCGCCGTAGGCGCGGCCGCGGGCCGGGACGTCGGCGAGGTTCGGCTCGTCGTACTGGCCGATGTCGGCCGTGTAGGCGTAGGGGACGGCGCCGTGCTCGCGCATCCACGCGACGGCGACGGAGGTGTCCAATCCACCGGAGAATGCGATGCCGATCCGTTCACCGACCGGCAGCTTGCTCAAGACCTTCGACATGCATGCACCCTTGACCCGCGAGGCGCGGGCTCCTGACTTAGCGACGTGTGAGGGGATTCGGCGTATCCGATGCCCGCACTCTGGCATAGGTTTGCAGAGTACCGCAAGAGCATACGATCGGCTCGGCGAGGGGCGGCCGCTCCTGTTGCCGCCCCCGGCCGTGTCCGATCGGTGGTCGCCGTACCTCAACCCGGCTTTCTCCCAGGCGCGTTGGGAGGTCGAATGTCGGGGCGGGGGTCAGGAGGCGCTGTCGGCGTCCGGCCCCTGGGCGCGCAGGCGGCGGACGTTCTCCAGCGACTCGCGCAGTTCGGTGAGCCAGGTGTCGGAGTGGCGCTGCACCAGGCGGACACACCAGGCGAGCGCCTCGCTGCGGCTGCGGGCGACGCCCGCCTCCACCAGGGTGTCGAGCACCTGCCGTTCGGGCTGGCGCAGCCGGGTCATGACGGGGGCGGAGACGGTGGTGAACATGCCCCTCAGGTCGCCGCACTCGGCGCCCCAGGAGACCTTGCGGCCGTAACGGCGCTCGGCCTCCCGGGCGACGGCGATCCGGGCGTCCCTGGTCCGGTCGCGGAACTCGGCGATCCGGCCCTCGAACGCCGCTTCGCGCTCGGCGTCCGATGCTGCTTGGTCGAGGACGGGTTCGGTGATGCGGCCGACGACGGTGATCTCTTCGCGGTCCGCGGTGATCTCGACGAGATCGGTGAACAGGTCGGCGGGGAGGCGGCCGGTGAACCACCCCCGGAGCTCTTCGGGCGAGGTTGTAATCATGTAATCAGCATTACTCGGGGTGGGGGTGATCGCAAGACCCCGGGGAGGAACGTCGGGAGGAACGCCGGAGGAACGGCGGAGGGCCGTCAGCGCGTGGCGGAGACCGGCACCCGGGCCCGGGCCCGCGCCCGGCCGCGCAGCCAGGGCGTCCGGGCGGCCAGCGCGCCGAGGCCGAGCGCCACCAGGTGCCCGGCGTCGGCCAGTTGCTGGTCCAGCGCCCAGGTCACGGCCAGCCCCAGCCCGAGCGCGGGCAGCCCGAACCGGCGCAGCGGAGCCGGGCCCAGGGCCAGCAGGCAGCCGGCGGTGCCGACCAGCCCGTAGCTGATCCCGACGTCACGCGCGCGGGACAGCGCCCCCGGGATCCGGGCGGTGAGCATCACCCACATGGCGCCCTCGGTGAGCAGGGTGGCGCCCAGGTGCCCGAAGACGAAGACCGCGCCGGCCCGGGCCGGGCCCCAGCGCCACTCGGCCAGGCCCAGCACCACGGCCACCGCCGCGATGCCCGCCCAGGCGGGCACCCCGTCGACCACCAGCCCGCTGGTGAACATCGTCCACCACTTGCCGACCTCCATGTGGTGGACGTTGCTGCTGTTGTGCCGGACGAACCGGGCCCGGGCGCCGTGGCTCTGGCCGGCCAGCCAGCAGGCCGTCGCGGTCAGCAGCAGCACGTACACCGTGGTCAGCCGCAGCCGGTCCGCCACGTGCAGCGCCGGGTGCCGCGCGCCGGGGCCGGCGTCGATACCTGCAGGTGCGGTCGTCGTGCCGCGCTCGCTCATCGTGCCCGTCGCCCTCGCTGTGCGGTCCCGGTGGTGCCGCCCGGCGGCCCCCGGCGGCCCGTTCCGGGCGGTCAGAGCGCCAGCGTACGCCAGCCCCGGGTGATCTCCTCGCCGACCGAACTCGCGTTCGGCGCCGGGCTGCCCGGGACCGGAGCGGCCGTCAGCAGCTCCAGCAGCTCCAGCAGCGCCGCGCCGTCCGCCGGGCGCCCGGCCGGGTCGGCGTTCAGCGCGCGGACCACCACGGCGGCCAGCGCTAGGGGCTCTCTTTCGGATCACGTCGGATCAGCGCGCGGCGTCGGAGTGCGTGCATCGCAAGGCGGAGGAGGGAGTCCATGCGGAGTATCGGCGACCGACGACAACGCGGCGAGGTGCGTGCTCCGGCGTCGCGCGCCCGGCGTGATCCGAAAGAGAGCCCCTAGGCCCAGGGCGTGGGGGACGCGGGAGACCGTCCGCGAGACCCGGTCACCCGAAGGGCGCACCGCGTCGACGCGCCCGGAGGCGCCCCGGGTGAGGGTGAAGGGGACCGTCGAGGAGGCGCCGATGACCGGTGGCACCACCAACGCGCCCGGACACCGGCGCCCCTGGTGGGCACGCCTCGCGCACGCGGCCTGGACCTACGTCCGCCGGGCCCCGGGCACCTACGTGTGGCTGGCGATCCTGCTCGCCACCACGCAGGTGATCCGCCACGTCGACACCGCGACCGCCGACCGGATCCTGGAACGGCGCTCGACCAACCTGCACCACCTCCAGGTCTCACCGGTGCGCGTGCTGATCACCAGCGCGCTGTGGATCGCGGGCGGCGGGTGGCTGAGCTACTTCCTGCTCTACAACATCTTCCACGTGCCCGCCGAACGCTGGCTCGGCACCCTGCGCTGGATCTCGGTGGCGATGATCGCGCACGTCGGCGCGACCTACCTCAGCGAGGGCCTGCTCGGGTGGGCGATCCACCGCGGCATCGCCCCGCCGAGGGCCGTCTACACCCTCGACTACGGCGTCAGCTACGCGCTCGCCGGGGTGGTCGCGGTGCTCACCTATCTGATCGTGCGGCCCTGGCGGTACCTGTACGTGGCCGGTGTGCTGGTCTTCTACGGCCTGGGTGTCGCGCAGAGCCGGGACTACACCAGCATCGGCCACTTCAGCGCCGTGCTGATCGGGCTGGCCTGCTACCCGCTGACCCGGGACCGCCCAGGCTCCTGGGACCCGGTCGCCACGGGCCGGCTCGTCCGAGGGCGGCTGCGGCTGCGGTGATGGTGGCGGGGGTGGTGGTGATGGTGGCGGCTGCGCCGTGGTGGTGGCGGCGCCGATGGATCAGCGGGTGCGCGGGGGGCCCGGGGCGGGCGCGCCCAGGTAGACGTTCAGCGGGGGCTCCTGGGCCAGCACCGCCCCCGCAGTGACGGAGAAGGTGACGGCGGCGCAGAGCGCGATCAGCCAGGACAGCAGTATCAGCACCAGCCCCAGCGAACCGTACTGGGCCAGACTGCGGTTCAGCGCGCCCGGCATGTAGACCGGGGCGGTCAGCGACATCGCGGTGGCCGCGGCGGCCGTCAGCAGCGCGCCGGGCAGCAGCGGCAGCCAGCCGACCCGGGCGCTCAACAACAGGTGGGTGGTCCACCACCAGACCACGAAGGACGTTGCGAAGGTGAGCGGCAGGCCCAGCCAGAAGCCGACGCCGAAGCCGTCCCGCAGCGAGCCCTGGAAGACCAGCACCGTCAGCCAGGCCACGATCCACAGCAGCCACCGCCAGGCCGCCGCCCGGGTCCCGGCCTTCGGCAGCCGCCAGGCGTGCTCGCAGACCCGGGCCACCGCGCGGCTGCAACTGGTCCCCGACAGCAGTGCCATCAGCACGCCGATGATTCCGGTGGTGCCCCGCAGGTCCCCGTTGCCGTACAGCGCCTGGCGCAGCTCCTGATCCGAGGCGCCGGAGACGCCGAACAGCGCGCGGAGCGAGGCCACCAGCTGGTCCCGCACATCGGCCGGGGCGAACGCGGCCACTGCGAACAGCAGCGGTACGGAGGTCAGGAAGATCTGGGAGGCCATCCGGGTGGCGGCGTCCAGCAGTCCGGGGGAGAGCAGCCGGGCCGTCAGCTCGGTGATCACGGGGAAGCGCCGCTCGGCCTCGGCCCGCGCTCGTTCCCACCGCCCGCGCCCCCGGGCCAGCCGCTCCCCCCAACGGCTGGCGGCCTCCCTCACCGACCTCATCTCTCGGTCCTCCCGCAGCGGGGCAACGATCCGCCCCAGTCAAGGCCAGCCCGGCCCGCCCCGCCACCGGAGGTGTCCGTCCGCGGGCGGGTGGGCGGCGTCGGGCGTCTGGGGTGGGGGTCGGGGCCCGGCGCGGGGATCGGGGCCGGGTAGCGGGTGCGGTGTGGTCGTGGGTCTACCGTCGGGGCGGCGGGTTCGTGAGGCTCGTGGGGTTCCGCCCGATGAGGGTGTTGAGCACGTTGAGGGCCGCCTTCTTGCGCTGGGCCTTGCGCGACCAGACCGCCGGGCAGACGACCCCGAAGAAGAACAGCAGCACCACGACGAGGCTCGGGGCCGCCGAGATGATCGCGATGGTGTTGTTGCTCTGGAACCCGGCCGCGACCGGGCCGGCGCCGGTCGCGGCGACTCCGGCCGGAGCGAGCCAGCGGGGGCCCGGTGCGGGCGGTGCGGTGCCCGTGGCCTGGGCGCTTCCGCCCGACGCGGGAATCCCCGTACCCTCGTGCATGTAGTTCTCCGGGTGTTGATGGGGCTACGAGTGATGACGGCTTCCTGTTGACGCAGGGAGCCGTCGCTCCGTTGTGGGGCGTACGGCTCGTACCGACAGTGGATACGATGACAGAGCTGCGGAAGGCCGAAAAACCGCAGAAAACATCGCGGGACTTGAGAAAGTTGATGTTGGTCCAGGTCAGAGGCGTACCGACGTCGACGATGTGACCCGCATCACAGGAAATGGGAGAGGAACTGTGAGGAATATCACGGTGGGGATATGGCGCGCAGGCTCCCGCTGAGTGGAACGGGCCCGCTGGTCTCCTTCGCCCGCGAGCTCCGCGAATTCAAGGAACGGTCCCGGGGCACGGTCGAGACGGTCGTCGCGCTAGGCGCCTCGCGGACGGCGGTCTACGCCGCCCTGAATGGATCCCGCCTGCCGAGCGCCAAGAACCTGGACGCCATGGTCGAGGCGTGGGGCAGCGGCAGCGAGCTCGAACGGCGGCAGTGGCACGACCGGCGACGTGCCGCCGAGGAAGGCCTCGTGGAGGCGGCCCGGCGGCAGGGCACGGCGACAGCGGGCCGCACACCCGAGGAGGAGGACTTCACCCGCGCGCTGCGCGGACTGTGGAACAAGGTCGGCGACCCGTCGACCGAACGGGTCGCGCGCCACTGCGACCTGAGCGCGCGAACCCTCGACTCCTACCTGGACGGACGGACCATTCCGACGGAGTCGCGGCTTCGCGAACTCTTCGACGGGCTGTCCGCGCTGCGCGCCGATGACAGCGCCTGGCTGGCGGCCACCCGGGACACCTTTATCGGGGAAGTGCTCTTCCGCGCCCAGACGGCGCGGCAGGAGGAGCGGGCGAGGGTCAGGGAACTGGCCACGGCCCTCCCGGAAGGGCAGGCGCCCGTCGAGTTCGGCCCGCTCCCCGACGGCATCGGGCCGGTGCCGGGCGTACGACTGGGCCAGGAGTTCGACAACCGGCGGACGCTCTCGCTCGCCGGCGTGCACCGGCCGCTCCAGGCCGGTATCTGCGGTCTGCGAGAACTCGGCGCGGAATCGATCGTGGTCTCCGGTGGGTACCAGGACGACGAGGATCTCGGCGATGTGATCCTCTACACCGGGGAGGGCGGGCGGAGCCCGCAGGCGGGGCAGCCGGCCCGGAACCAGCAGCTGACGCGCGGCAACGCGGCCCTGGCGACGAGCGCGGCGACCGGGGCCCCGGTTCGCGTGGTCCGGGGAGTCACCACCGCGACCCGCTCCTTCTACCGCTACGACGGGCTCTTCCGGGTCGAGGACCTCTGGTCCGAGACCTCCTCCGGCGGCTTCCTCGTGTGGCGGTTCCGCCTGGTAGCCCTTTCCCCGGCCGAACAGGCCGCGGCAGTCGCCCGGGTGTCGGACCGGGTATCGGATCGGGTGACGGCTCCGGTAGCGGCTCCGGTGACCGATCGGGTGGCGGATCGGGTGACGGCTCCGACGGATGAGGACGGTCGGGAGGCGGGGCCCGTCCGATCCGCGACATCGGTCGAGCGCGTCGTCCGGAACACCGCGATCGCCACCCACGTGAAACGTGCGCACGACTACACCTGTCAGGTGTGCGGCGTCCGCATGGCGGTCCCGGGCGGCGCCTACGCCGAGGCCGCACACATCACGCCCCTGGGGAGCCCGCACAACGGATCGGACACCGTCGACAACGTTCTCTGCCTGTGTGCCAACCACCACGTGCTGTTCGACTTCGGCATGCTGATCGTCAATGACGACCTCACGGTGGTGAGCCGCGACGACAGCTCCGTGCTGGGCTGGCTGCGGGAGACACCGGATCACGTCGTCGACCGGAAGCGCCTCGCGGAGCATCGGCTGCGGCACGGGGTTCCCCGGCACGAGGGCATGCGCTGAGCCTCCCGTCCGGTCGTCTGGGCCGCTACCCCGTCTGCTCGTGGTGAACGGGCGGGGCAGCGGGTTGAGCCGAGGGCGGGGCCGGGGGGATCGTGCTACTGGCTGACGGACTGGGCCAGGCAGAGGATGTTGCCCTCGCTGTCCTTGAACCAGGCGGCGCGCAGGTTGTCGCGTTCGGCGATGCCGTTGACGGTCTTCAGCCCGGGGAAGTCGTACTCCTCGAACGTGATGCCGCGCTCACGCAGGGCGGACATCGCGCCGTCGAGGTCGGCGACCTTGAAGCTGGCAAGGGTGTGGGCGGCCTGTCCGCCGCTGGGGGTGTGGTAGATCGTGAACTGGGTGCCGCCGCAGTCGCAGACCAGTTCCTCGTCGGTCTCCTCGGCGAGCTTGAGGCCGAGGGTGTCGGTGTAGAAACTCCTCGCGCGGGCGAGGTCGGCGGCGGGGATGACGGCCTGCAGTGGTGCGTCTCCAAGCATGGTGCTTCGCCTCCTCCTGCTTCCAGGCTAGGGACGTTGGCGGGCGGGCGCCCACGGGGGCGGTGGGCGGCGGCGGGGCGTGTGCGGGAGATTGCCGGGTGTCGCCGCGCTCGGAGAGGTGCGGTCGAGCGGGACGAGCGGGGCGCGGAGGGTCCGGCACGGTCGTTCGTGTGCCTTCACGGGTGGCGGCCCCGTCCGGCAATCGGGTTGTCGCGTCCCGCCGCCCGGCCTCAGCCGCGCTGCGGCCAGGCGTGCGGCACCCGCTCCAGCACGCCGGCGCCGAACAGCTCGTACAGCGGCAGGGTCTCCAGGTGGACGTAGCCGATGTGGCAGTCGCAGACCGGCAACGGGCAGCCGCGCGCCCGCAGTTGGGTGCGGTAGGAGCCGTCGTACAGGTTGCCGAGAACGTCCCGGACGAAGTGGCAGCGGCGGACGGTACCGTCGCCGTCCACGGAGAGCACGGACTCGCCGGTGCGGCAGGGGCGGTCGGCGCTGGGGTGGGCGTGCCGGCTGTAGCCGAAGTGCGGGTCGACGGCCTCCCAGTCTGCGGCCTCGGCGTCGGTATAGGTGCGGCCCTCGGCGGCGTTGACCCACAGGTAGACGCCTGCGGCGAGCTCGGCGCGCAGCCGGCGGGCCTCGGCCAGGTGCTCGGGCTGGCCGACCACGCCGACGCTGTAGCGCACGCCCAGGGCGTCCAGCTCCCGGCACTTGGCGAGGAAACGCTCTCGGGTGACCTGGCCGGGGTGGTACGTCACCCAGAGCGCGAGGGTGTCGGGATCGGCCTCGGCGAGCCAGTCGGTCCGACAGCTGAGGTTGGTCTGGATCGCCACCCGGCGTACGTGGGGGAGCTTGCTCAGCTGGACCAACGTCCGTCGGTACCACGACCGCACCAGGCCCTCGCCCCAGGGCGTGAACAGCAGGGCGAGGGTGTCACCGCTGCCCGCCCGTCCGGCCGCCCAGCCGGTGAACCGCTCCAAGGCCGAGCGGTCGGCGCGCAGTTGATCGGGTGTGTCGCGGCGCTTGGCGAACGGGCAGTAGGGGCAGTCGTAGTCGCAGGAGGCGAGTGGGCCACGGTAGAGCAGGGTGAGGTCGCGCCCACGGTCAGTCGCGGCGGTCGCGGCGGTCGCGGCGGTCGCGGCGGTCGCGCCGGTCTCTGTGGTTGGCGCGGTCGGTGTGCGCGGTGTGGGCGGGGTGGTGGACGGCAGGCCGAGGAAGGTCATTTCGCCTCGTACGCCGTCATCAGGGACCGGACCTCGGGCGAGAACAGCATCGGCCCGGCCGCGTCCGAGTGCGCCAGGCCCTCCGGGCTGAGGACCAGGCGGTCCTGGTCATCGGCGAGCCAGCCGCGCGCGGTGAACTCGGCCAGCTCCGCCGGGAAGTCGGCGGCCGGTGTGCTGCCGAAGCGGGCCCGGTAGTCGACCAGTGGCATGCCCTCGGCCTGGAGCAGCGACTGCACCAGGTGCCGCCGGCGCGGTTCCCAGCCGCGCATCCGGTGCCCCACCTCGGCGTGGTGGAAGTCCTCGGTGGCGACGAAGCCGTCGATGATTCCGCGCACCTCGGTGGCGTTCACCGCGTAGTCGAAGGAGTAGTGCAGCCGCGAGGTGTAGGAGCGGGCGCCGCAGCCCAGGCCGACCATGCCGTCCGTCTGGCAGGCGTACTCGCTCGCCCCGGCCTGCGGGGAAGCGGCGCGGCGGAACATCCGCATCGACACCTGCTGGTAGCCGTGGGCCAGCAGGTGGTCGCGGCCGGTGCGGTAGAGCGCGAGCCGGCGGGTGTCCCAGGCGGAGTGGCTCTCCTGCTCGCCGCGCCGGGCCAGGCCGGTGAGCGGGCGCACGTAGAGCGGGTAGAGGTACAGCTCCTCGGGCTGCCAGGCGAGCGCGGCGTCCAGCGAGTGCAGCCAACTGGCCTCGGACTGGCCGTCGATGCCGTAGATGAGGTCGATGTTGAGCACCGGGAACCCGGCGGCACGGATCCGGTCGAGGGCGCACTCCACCTCGGCCCGCTTCTGCGGGCGCACGGCGGAGCGGGCCTCGGCGTCGACGAAGGACTGCACGCCCAGGCTCAGCCGGGTGGTGCCCCGGGCGGCCAGGACCTCCAGCCGGTCGGCGGTCGCGGTGGCGGGGGAGGCCTCCACCGAGAGCGGTATCGCCCGCAGGTCGGTGCCCATCCGCTGCTCGGCGATGTCGCACAGCCGTTCCAGCTCGCCGGCCGTCAGATAGGTGGGCGTGCCGCCGCCGAAGGCGGCCAGTGCGAAGCGCGCGCCCTCGTCCAGCGCGGTGCGGACGGCCACCGCCTGGCGCTCCAGGGCGTCCAGGTACGCGGTGGTCAGGCCCTCGGGGCTGCCGATCCTGGTGAACAGGTTGCAGAAGCCGCAGCGGACCTCGCAGAACGGGATGTGTAGGTAGAGCGAGAGCGCGTCCTGTGCCTCGCCGGCCCACAGCTCGCGCAGCCCCGGGCGCTCCGGCAGCGGGCGGTAGGCGGTCTTGTGCGGGTAGGCGTAGACGTAGGACTGGTAGGGCGAGTCGGGGCGCGGGGGTGTGGTGGTCATGCGCGCTCCTCGGTGGTGGCGGCGATGGCTGTGACGGTGGCAGGGACGGCAGCGGCGGCAGGGAAAGCTGAGGCGGCTGCGGGGGCGGCATGGGGGACGGCTGCGGGGATGGTGAAGTGGGCGTACGGGACGGTCCAGACCACCTCGTGGCCGATCCGGTGACCGGTGTAGCCGTCCTCGCCGTACGCCGTGCCGTGGTCGGAACAGACGATCGCGAAGCAGGGGCGGCGGGCGCTCATCGCCGCGAAGAGCCGGCCGATGTGGGCGTCCACGTACTCCAGGGCGGCGGCGTGGCTGGCCCGGGAGTCGCCGTGCTCACGGGTGGCGCCGGGCAGGTGGAACCAGTTGGGCTGGTGCAGTGCCGAGACGTTCAGGAACAGGAACAGCGGTTGCCCGGCGGGCTGTTCGGCGGCGACCCGCTCCGCCCGGGCGACCTGCTCCTCGAAGGACGTCGGGGACGGCACGCCCATCCCGGGCTCCCAGTGGCTCTCCTGGAACAGGCCGGGCAGCACCGAGCCGAGCGGGCCCTGCTTGTTGAAGAAGCCCACGCCGCCGATGCAGACCGTCCGGTACCCGGCGGCGGCGAGGGCGGTCGGCAGATCCGGTGCGTCGAACACCCAGGTGCGCGGGGCGGTGCTCTCGGAACCGGCGAAGCGGGCCGCGAACAGGCGCGGGTGGGGGCCGTCGGGGGAGGCCGGGGTGGGCAGGAAACCGGCCAGGATCGCCTGGTGGGAGGCGTAGGTGAAGCTGCCGGGCGCGTGCCGGCGCTCCCAGCGGCCGCCGGGGAGGAAGGCGGCGAGGTGCGGGATCCGGCCGGCGGCGGCCAGCTCCTCGGCGACGTCGAAGCGGAGCGTGTCGAGTGTGACGAGCAGCAGGTCGTGCGTGCCGACGACCGCGTTCATGTCGGGGGCCGGAGCGGGAGCCTGGGTGCGGGGGGAGGTCTGGTGGTTCATCGGGAGGGTTCCGTGATCTGGTGGTCCGTCGGGGTGGGGAGGGGCGTTCCGGTGGTGCGGCCGGTGGCCCCGGTGAGGGCGGCGATCTGGGCGCCGTAGGTGTCGAGGTCCTCGGCGGGGCCGCCGGGCAGGCCGGTGAGGTTGGGGAGCAGGTCGCCGAAGGCGTTGACCTCGCCGACCAGCGCGCGTCGCCAGCCGGCCGTGGGCAGGACGTCGACCCCGACCATCAACGAGCCGGGGAAGCAGGCCGCCGCGCGCTCGGCCGTCTCCAGCAGGGCCGGCCATGCGGGCCCGGCGGCCTCCCGGGCCAGGTCGAGGCTGCCCCGGGCGCCGCCGAGGTGCAGGTTGGTCATCGGCTGCGCGCTCGTGCGCACCACCGCGTGGGTGGCCCGGCCGGCGACCACCACCACGCGCAGGTCCGCCGAGCGGCCGGACTGCGCGGCTTTCGGGATCCACTGCTCGACGTGCAGCCCGTCCGGTGCCAGCCGGTCGATGATCTCGGCCACCTCCCGCTCGCCGCGGTAGTGGCGGACCCGCAGCGAGTTGTGCAGCAGCCCGTCGGCCAGCTCGACCGACGTGGTGGCCAGGACCTGCCCGCGCGGCCCGAACTGCAGGGCCGTCACCCCGGAGGCGGAGGAGCCGTGCGCGGGCTTGACGAAGACCCGGCGCAGGCCGGCCGCGGCCAGCCGCCCGCGCAACTGCTCCCAGCCGGTGACCTCGCCGCCCAGCGCCCGGGGTACCGGCACCCCGGCGGCGGCGAGGAGCGTGTGTGCCCGCCGCTTGTCGAACATCACGGCGATCTCCTCCGGATCGCCCAGCAGCCGTACGCCGGGGCGCCCGGCCAGCTCGCGCAGCGCGGCCGTCACCCCCGCGTACCAGGCGGCCGTGCCCTCGACCCGGGTCGGCGCGTAGGACGGGCCGAGCGCCGGGCCGCGCAGCAGTTCGTCGACCAGGGCCTCCTCACCGGGCGACTCGATCCGCAGCAGGCCGTCCTCGGGCAGCCGGTAGTCGCCGCGCAGCACGTCCAGCCAGGGCAGGACGGCGGGCTCGGGCAGCCCGGCGGCCCGGGCGGCGGTGGTGAACAGCGTCACCCGTCGGTGCCCGGGATTGCCGAGGACGGTCAGCTGCGGTGTCATCGTGCCGTCACCCGCCTACTCGGCGACCGCGACGTAGCGGTCCCCGTCGTCCTCGTCCTCGTCGGGGTCCTCGGCCTCGGAGAGGTCGAGCGCGACCCCGGGCAGGGACTCGGTGAGGCGCTGCTGCAGCTCCTCGCTGAGGTAGTGGTGGTGCAGGTCGAGGGCGCGCAGGTGGGTGAGCGGCTGGCCCTCCAGCAGGGCGGCGGCGCCCTCGTCGGAGAGCACGCCCATGGACAGGTCGAGCGACTCCAGCCGGGCCACCACGGGCGCGTGCGCGACGGCCGAGGCGATCTCGTCCTGGAACTCACTGTTGGCCAGCCCGAGGTGGCGCAGGCTCGGGAGGCGGGCGCCGTCCAGGAAGGGCCCGAGGTCGTCGATCGTGGCGTCACCGCCGTACTCGTCCACGCCGAGCCAGAGCGTCAGGCGCTCCAGCGCCGGCAGCTCGGAACCCGCCACCGCCCGCACCACCCGGGCCGGCAGGCCGCCGGCCTCGAAGCGCAGCGCGGTCAGCCGGTCGTGCCGCACCGGCTGGAGGCTCAGGTCCGTGCCACCGCGGACGGTCAGCTCGGTCAGCCCGGGGAAGGCCGTCAGCAGCGGGGTGACGTCGCCCATCTCCATCCAGGAGATCTCGCACTCGTCGTAGGTCACGTCCCCGAGGAAGAGCGCCTCCAGGGCGGGCAGGCGCTCCGCGTCCGCGGCGACGGCGGCGACGGTGGCGGCCACGGGGACGTAGCCGCCGTGCCACCAGGGGCCGATCACCAGGGCGCGGATTCCGCCAGGGTCGACGGTGTCGAGGAAGGTCTGCCAGAGCTGCGCGAAGTCGTGCTTCGCGTCGTAGTCCAGGGCGAGCCGCCAGGCGACCGAGCCGGCGGCGGGCGGCGTGCGGGTGCCGTCGTCGGGGGCGAAGTCGCGGATCGGCAGGTCGTGGAAGCGGTCGGGGTGGAGGGAGACGGTCATGTCGGCTCCAGACGGATGGGCGTGGTGGGCTGGTCGGTGTGGTGGTGCGGCGGCGTCGGGCGCGCGGTCGGTGACGGTTACTCGGCCACGGCGACGTAGCGCCACCGGTCGTCGGGCTTTCCGGCCTCGGAGAGGTCGATCTCGACGCCCGGCAGGGCCTCGGTGAGGCGCTGCTGCACCTCCCCGGTGAGGAAGTGGTGGTGCAGGTCGAGGGCGCGCAGGTGGGTGAGGGGCTGGCCCTCCAGCAGGGCGGTGGCGCCCTGGTCGGTCAGTACGCCCATGGCGAGGCTGAGCGACTCCAGCCGGGCCACCACGGGCGCGTGCGCCACGGCGGCCGCGATGTCGTCCTCGAACTCACTGTTCTGCAGGCCCAGATGGCGCACCGCGGGCAAGCGTGTGCCGTCCAGGAAGGGGGCGAGGTCGTCCAGCGTGGCGTCGCCGCCGTAGTTGTCGACGCCGAGCCAGAGTTCGAGCCGCTCCAGGGCGGGGAAGTCGCAGCCGGCCACCGCCCGCACCACCGGGGCCGGCAGGCCGCCGGCCTCGAAGTGCAGCGCTCGCAGCGCCTCGTGGCGCACGGGTGTCAGCTCCAGGTTGCTGCCGCCGCGCACCACCAGCTCGGTCAGTTCGGGGTAGGCCGTCAGCAGCGGGGTGACATCGCACATCTCCAACCAGGAGATCTCGCTCTCCTCGTAGGTGACGTCGCCGACGAAGAGACCCCGCAGCGCGGGCAGCCGGCCCGCCGCCTCGACGATCGCGGCCAGGGCGGCGTCGAGTTGCTCCGGCTCGTCGGAGAACCACGGGCCGATCAGCACGGCCGTCACGCGCTCGGTGTCGACCGTGTCGAGGAACTGCCGCCAGCGCTCGGTGAAGGCCTCCTCGGACTCGTAGTGCAGGCCGATCCGCCAGGCTGCCGACGCCGGCTCCGGCAGGGCCACGGCTGCCGCGTCGCCGGCGTCGGCGGCCTCGTCCAGGGCCTGGACGAAGTCGAAGACCGGGAGACCGTGGAACTGCTCGATGTGGTGGTTGACGGTCATGCGCTGCTCCTCAGGGGTCGGGGCCGAACACGTGTCTACCAGCCGGGTCCGACAATCCGGTGGCCGGGTGGCCGGCCGGGCGCGTTGTCAGACCCTTGCTCTACGTTCTGGTCGTGGCTCCGGAACGTGACCGCGAACAGTGCGGTGGAGCCCGGGATTCCGGCAGTCGCCGGGGTCCGGCCGTACGGCGAGGGAGGACTGATGTACCGCCAGGGCGATGTGCTGATCGTGCCGGTCGAGGAGGGGGCCGTGCCGCCCCGGGTGGCCGCGCTGGCCGTCCAGCCCCGGGACGGCCGGGGCCGGATGGTGCTGGCCCTCGGGGAGGTCACCGGCCACGCGCACGCCGTGGTCGGTCCCGGGGAACTGCGCCGGGAGGCCGGTCCGTTCGGCGCGGGCTGGCTGCACCTGCCCGAGGGCGGCCGGGTGGTGCACGAGGAGCATGCGGCGATACCGCTGCCGAAGAGCTGGTACCGGGTGGTGCGCCAGCGCGAGTACACCCCGGGCGCAGTGCGGGTGGTCGCGGACTGACGCAGGGTCCGACGAACGGGCCGACGGCTGACGGACCGGCCGACGGGCGGGTGGCGGGGTGGCGGGCGATGGCAGGCAGCCGGTAGACGGGTGGGCGGGCGCGGCGTGCCACGCGGAACGTGCAGCGTGGAACGCGCAGTGCCGAACGGAACGGAAGCAGGCGGCCGGGCGGGGAGCCCGGCCGGGAACGGAGCAGACGATGGAGACGACGATCCCTGACCGCCCGGCGGGCGCGGTGACGGCCGGGCCCGCCGAGGTGACGGCCCGCTGGCGGGCCGCTGCGGCGGCCACCGGCCCGGCCGACCGGTCGGCGGCCGAGCACGCGGTCCGGGCCGCCTACCGGGCGGCCGGGCTGCCCGAGCCCACGGCCGTCCGCTGGTTCGGCTCGCCGTTCGCCGCCGCCGAGGCGGCGCTGCAGCTGCGGGCCGCCGGCGCGGTGAGCGTACGCGAGGCCGTGCGCACCGGGCCCTGGGAACAGGCCCGGCGGCGGGCCGTCGAGGAGGTCGGCGCGGCCGGGTGGGCGGCGCACTGGGCACTCACCGGCGGCGAGCTCGGCCCGGTCACCACCCCGCTCGCCGACCGCATCCGCACGGCGGTCCTCGACCGGCTCGCCCCCGAGGCCGACCGGGAGGAGGCCTCGGACGACGCGGCCGCCGCCGCCCGCGCCCGGCGCACCACCGTCCGGCTCGCCCTGCTCGACGCCGTGCGCGGCCAGCACGACGCTCCCTGGTTCGCCGCCTTCGAGGCCGCCTCCGACGCGGCCGGGGGCAGCGCCGAGGCCGTCGCGCCGCTCGCCGGGGTGGCCCGCGAGGCCGGCTGGTGGTGGCCGTACCAGGACGTCGCGCTGGTCAGCGAGCGCCCCGTCGCGCTGCACCGTGACGAGGCCGGGCGGCTCGACCGGGCGGACGGCCCCGCCCTGGAGTACGCCGACGGCTTCGCCCTGCACGCCTGGCGCGGCATGCCCGTGCCCGCCGAGTTCCTGGCCGGGCTGGCCGACGTCACCGTCGAGCGGATCCGCACCGAGGAGAACGCCGAACTGCGCCGTGTCCTGCTGGAGCACTACGGCTACGAGCGCTACCTGGCCGACTCCGGTGCTGAGCCCATCCACCGCGACGAGACCGGGGTGCTCTGGCGGATCACCCTGCCCGACGACGAACCGGTGGTCATGGTCGAGGTCGTCAACTCGACCGCCGAGCCCGACGGCACCTTCCGCACCTACTGGCTGCGCGTCCCGCCGAGCACCCGCACCGCCCGCGCCGGGGTCGCCTGGACCTTCGGCATACCCGAGTCCGAGTACCACCCGCAGCGCGAGACCTGACCGGCCCGGACCCCCGGCGCAGGCCGCTGAGCCGCGCATCTCGGCCAGCCGATCTCGGGGCTGCCCTCGGCGGGGTGCGGGACAGGTCAGCGTGAGGTCGGTCCGACGTTGCGGACCCAGACGGGGAAGGGGGGCCTGGCGTTGGGCGCGGTCTGGTCCGACGGGTCGGTCTCGGCTGGCTGTCGGCCGCTCAGGAAGCCCTCGACGACCGGAACGAGGTCGTCGGAGGGCAGGTAGGTGCCGCCGAACGGCAGTTCGTCGACGGCCACCGATCCGGTGGAGCAGCGGAGTTGATCGACCTGCTCGTCGTGCCACACGTAGAAGGTCGCCACCCCGGCGAAGCCCAGCGCGTGGATACGGTGCCGGATGGCCTGAGCGGTTCGTTCGAAGGCGGCGACCACCTCGGTCACGGACAAGGACTGCTTGTCCCCATCCTCCGCACTCAGGTACCAGGTGTTGGTCCGCCACTCGACCCGCCGGTCGCTCGGCTCCAGCACCAGTGGTTCGTCCGCTATTTCGGCGATCCATGTCAATAGCACCCCGGAATTGTCCCGGCCGGTGTGGATTGTGCAGTCGTCGGGGTCGGCCAGGGTCAGGGGGCGTGGGCGATGAGCACGGGTTGGAAGAAGCCCGTTCGGGCGGGCGGTTGCCAGTGGGAGGTGGTGAAGCCGGCCTCGGAGGCGAGGGCGGTGAGCTGGGACTGGGTGAGGGCCCAGTAGGTGGAGCGACGGATGTCGGTCTGCCATTGGCCGGTGGCATCGGGGGTGAGGTGGAAGAGCTCCAGGTCGTAGCGCTCGCCGTCCTCGTGCCAGTGCCAGAGCTGGAAGATGACGGACCGTCGGCCGTCGCGTTCGGTGGTCTGGGGCGGGGTGGAGGCCGGGCGGGAGCGGCGCAGGTCGTCGTAGGGGCGGATGGTGAGCAGGAGCAGGCCGCCGGGGCGCAGCACGCGGCGCATCTCGGTGAGGGCGGTGCGGACCTCCTCGGGGGTGAGTAGGTGGGGGAGCGCGTTGTCGGCGCAGACGACGACGTCGAACCGGGCGTCGGCGAAGGGGAGCCCGCGCATGTCGGCGGCCGCGGTGGGGAGACGGAGGCCCCGTAGGGCGGCTTCGGTGACGGCCCGGGCGGCGGCGGCCGGGCTGAGGTCGGTGCCGGTGACGCGGTGGCCGAGGGCGGCGAGGCCGAGGGCCTGGGTGCCGATGCCGCACGCGCAGTCCAGGACGTCGACCGGGCGATCGCCGAGGCCGGCGCGGATCAGGGCGTCGAGGCTGGCGCCCTGGCGGGCGACGGAGGCGTCCCAGTCGGGGTAGAGGAGGTGGTACCCGGCCGCGAACTCGTCGTAGAAGCGGCCGACGGGGGACTGCGGTGAGGAGGTCATGGCGTCGGGACTCCACGGTGGCGAGAGGGGTGAAGAGCGGGCACGACGGGCGTTGACATGGGCGAGGTGGTAGGCGGGGCCCTCGCCTGCTCGTTCGTCACGCCGTCATCCTCGCCCAGCCGTACCGGGGGCGGACAGCGGTTTTCCGAGGCCGGGGAACGATGGGGCGGCGGTTCGGAGCCGGTGACCGGGCTGATCACGGCAGGCGGTCTGCGCGTGGTCCGGGGAACCGCCCCTGCGGCACGAGGGGATGAAGCGGAGGGTGAAACAGTTCGCCGGGTGGGCGGGCCACCGGGATGATGCCGGTATGCGCACCTTCGAAGAGCTGATCGCCGAGGCCGAGGCGGTGTCCGTGGACGGCTGGGACTTCTCCTGGCTCGCCGGCCGCGCCACCGAGGAACGGCCGTCCTGGGGCTACCAGCGGCTGCTGGCCGAGCGGCTGGGTCGGGCCTCGGCAGCCCTGGACATCCAGACGGGCGGCGGCGAGGCGCTGGCCGGCGCGGCCCGGCTCGCCGCTGCGAAGCCCGTCGTAGGACAGCCCACCGAAGGGCAGCCCGCCGAAGGACAGCCCACCGAAGGGCAGCCCGCCCCCGGGGCGTCCGCCCCCGTGTAGTGTGGAGCGCTTCCGGCCACCATGGCGGCCACCGAGTCCTGGCCGCCGAACGTCGCGCGCGCCACCGGCCTGCTGCACCCGCTGGGCGTGGTGGTGGTCGCGGACCCGGACGAGCCGCCGCTGCCGTTCGGCGACGGGGCCTTCGACCTGGTCACCAGCCGTCATCCGGTGAAGGCCTGGTGGTCGGAGATCGCCCGGGTGCTGCGGCCCGGCGGCGCCTACTACGCCCAGCACGTGGGGCCGGCGTCCGGGTTCGAACTGGTCGAGTACTTCCTCGGCCCGCAGCCCGAGGCACGCCGGGCGCGCCGCCCGGAGGACGAGAGCGCCGCCGCGCGCGACGCCGGGCTGGAGGTGGTGGACCTGTGCTCCGAGCGGCTCCGGATGGAGTTCCTCGACATCGGCGCGGTGGTGTACTTCCTGCGCAAGGTGATCTGGATGGTCCCGGGCTTCACCGTGGCGGCCTACCGGGACCGGCTGCGTGAACTGGACGCCCTGATCCGGACGGAGGGGCCGTTCGTCGCCCACTCCGCGCGCTTCCTGATCGAGGCGCGCAAGCCGTAGGACGGCTCGGGCCCGGCCGCGGGCCCCCCCGGGGGGGGGGGGGGGGGGGGGGGGGGGGGGGGGGGGGGCGCGCCGCCGCGGGCGCGCGCGGGGCCCCCCCCCACCCCGCGGCC
>NZ_JBHXTQ010000070.1:0-39449 GCF_042677305.1 Kitasatospora sp. NPDC127121
GCCCTCCTCATCCGCACCCACCTCCGCACCCGCCGGCGGGAACGGCCACGGCCGTTCCCGCCGGCGGCGTATCGCGTGCCGGGCGGCCGGAACCGGGGGCCACTCAGGCCCAGAAACATCTGATGTTCAAATGTCTGATGTTTGTATAGGCTGCCTCCATGAAACGCATCACCCACGACCACGAGGTCCAGGCATCACCGGCGACGGAGGAGCAATGAGTCCACAACTGTCCTCGACGCCCCGTCAGCACTCCGTCTCCGGGCCGAACTCCGTCTCCGGGTCGGCGGCCACCGACAGCACGCGGCCCGCCGTGTCGATCGGGCTCGTCCTCGCGATCTGCCTCGTGGCGGCCAACCTGCGGACCAGCCTCACCGGCGTCGGCACGCTGCTGCCCGCGATCGAGCAGGGCAGCGGCCTGACAGCGAGCTGGGGCGGACTGCTGAGCACCCTCCCCCTGCTGACGTTCGCCGCGACGTCGCCGCTGGTGGCCCGGGCCTCCCACCGGTTCGGCAGCGCGCGTCTGCTGGTGGCGGCCCTCGGCGCGCTGGCCGTCGGAACGGTGGTCCGGTCGCTGCCCTCCGTGATCTGCCTCTTCGCCGGGACGGTGATCCTCTCCGCCGCCATCGCGTTCGGCAATGTGCTGCTGCCCGCCATGATCAGGCGCAGCGTGCCCGCACACCGCATCCAGGGCATCAGCGCTCTCTACGTCACCGTCATGGGCGTCACGGCCGCCGTCTCCTCCGGGATCTCCGCCCCGCTCTCCCACTCCCTGCCGGGCTCCTGGCACACCGCTCTCGCCTGGGGCATCGCCTTCACCATCGCGGCGCTCCTCGTCTGGCTGCCCCGGATGCGGGGCGACGGGGCCCGGGCCTCCACCGGCGCGACCCGCAGTCCGGCCCCCTGGCGGTCGGGACTGGCCTGGCAGGTCAGCATGTTCATGGGCCTGCAGTCCCTGGCCTTCTACACCGCCGTCGCGTGGCTGCCCAGCATCCTGATCCACCACGGCACGAACAGCACCACGGCCGGATGGATGCTCTTCTACTACCAGCTGATCTCCCTGGCGACCAGCGGCCTGCTGCCCCTGCTCACCAGGGGCCGCCACGACCAGCGGTGGACCGCGGCCGGGGCCTCGGTCATCGTGGCCGGCGGCTTCACCGTGCTGGTGTCCGCCCCCGCACTGTCCGTCGTGGCGTGCACCCTGCTCGGGCTGGGCGGCGGCGCGTGCCTCGTCCTCGCGCTGACCTTCCAGAGCGAACGCGCCGGCAGCTCCGGCGAAGCCGCCGCGCTGGCCGGCATGGCGCAGTCCATCGGCTACCTCGTGGCGGCGGCCGGCCCGCTCCTCCTCGGCATCCTGCACGACGCCACGGGCAGTTGGACACTTCCGCTCACGGTTCTGGCCGTCCTCGGCATCGCCATGGCGGCTGCCGGATACGGCGCGGGGCAGGACCGCCACGTGCGCCTTCCGCGGCCTCGCTGACGTCACCATCACCGCACGCGGCCCCGTCCGTCACGCCTCTCGCGCGTCACGCCTCTCGCGCGTTCACCGCTGTCGCGCGTTCACCGCCCCAGGAGTTCGGCGAAGCGGTCCAGCGCGAGATCGGTGCGCCGGCGGTCGCCGGTGGTCGTGAGATCGAACAGCAGCCCCCGGACAACGGCCATCACCAACGTGGGCGTGACGGTGTCGTCAGGGCCGGTGGAGACGTCCCGGAAGGTGGCACCGAGAGTGTCGAACCAGTCCGTGATCGCCTCGGCCTGGTCGGGGTAGTTCTCGGGGTGGACCAGGCCGTCGGCGTGCACCTCGAAGAACAGCCGGACGAACGGCGCACGTTCGTCCGCGCTCATCCACCCCCAGATGCCACGCAGCCGCTCCTGCACGGAGCCCTTCATCGGCGCGGGGTGCCCGGCCAGACGCACCGCGCCTCGGCGGCGGGCCTCGGCGAGGACCGCCGCGACCAACTCCTGCTTGCTGCCGAAGTCGTAGAGCAGCATCCGTGGGCTGGTGTCGAGGGCTGCGGCCAGTGGTCGCAGGCTCAGTCCGGCCAGGCCGTGCGCCAGCACGTAGTCGGTCGCCCGAGCCAGCGTGCGCTCGCGACGGGCGGGGTCAGGTGGTCGCCCCACGGTGGATCTCCCTTCGGTGCATCGGAGTTGAGACGGCATTAGCGAGTATATGGTACGACTGTTTCAATAACGAGGGGAGACCACATGCACACCTTCGACCGAGCACTCGTCCTGGGCCCCGGAAGTCACGTCGGCACGGCCTGGACAACCGGACTGGCCTACGGGTTGCGCCGCAACGGCGTGGACCTGGGCGAGGCCGACCTGATCGTCGGCACGTCAGCCGGCTCGATCGTCGGAGCGCTGCTCGCCACCGGGCAGGACCCGGGGCGGCTTGCCTCCTCGGCTCGCCAGGCCGCCCACCGGGTCAAGCCCGACCCTGAGCGGATGGGCGCGGTGTTCGCCGTACTCGGCGACCGCAGCCTGGAACCCGGCGAGGCGAGGCGCCGCGTCGGCCGCCTCGCGCTCGACGGCGCCAACCCCCAAGCCGAGGAAGCGCTGATCGCGGGGCGCGCCGCCCTGATCGGTGCGGACGCGTGGCCGGAGCGACGACTGCTGATCACCGCCGTCTGCGCCACCACCGGTGAGCCCGTGGTGTGGGACCGCGACAGCGGCGTACCGCTGGTGCACGCCGTGGCGGCGAGCAGCGCCTTCCCCGGAGCCGCGCCGCCCGTCGCCATCGACGGCCGGCGGTACATGGACGGCGCCCTGCGTGCGGGCCCCAACGCCGATCTCGCCGCCGGAGCCCGCACGTTGGTCGTGATCGAGCCGATGGCCCACCTGTTCCCCCGGGAACCACTCAACCAGCAGCTGGCGACAGTGGGGGCGGACGCCGTGGTGACCATCGGCCCCGACCCGGCCTCAGTACGCGCCTTCGGCTCGGACGCGGGCGACCTGACGGCCTGGGAACCGGCCTACCAGGCGGGTGTTCGCCAGGCCGGCGACGTCGACGCGCAACTCCGCACCATGTGGAGGGCAGGAGTCGACGCGGGCTGACCGCTGATCACCAACGCCTGTCCGTCTTACCGCCGGGGTAGCCCTACTACACCTGACAGTTCACCATCGGGCCCGAAAGGAACTCCAGCCATGAGTGACCGCGCAGACCTGTCCGGCGCTTCCTGGATCAAGTCCTCGCATTCCAACAATGGTGGTGACTGCGTGGAGGTCGCCACCGACGTCCCCAACCTCGCTCCCGTCCGCGACTCCAAGGACCCCGAGGGCCCGGCCCTCGTCTTCCCCGCCGACGCCTGGTCGTCGTTCATAGCCGTGATCCGAACCGGCGAGCTCGGCGAGGCCTGACGCACACCTTGTCCGAGCCCCACTGCCCACGACGGGCAGTGGGGCTCACGCATCGCTGCCGCTGACACCGCTCCCGACAGAGCCCCGCCCCGGAGAAACCGGACAGGGCCGTCCGGTCTCGGTCAGCCGATGGTGACCGACCACCGGCCCCGGGACAGGTGGATCACGCCGTCCGGGGTGCCGACGGCACGGGCCGCGTCCGCCCCGCGCTGACCCCCCTGTTCAACCGGCTGGTAGCGATGGACAAGCCTGGAAGCGGCCTGTCATGTCTCTTGCGCGAGATCGGTATCCCAGTCGCCGCCGCCCGCGGCGCCGCCATTCGACAGCAACTCCTTGAGCCGCCTGCCCCCGTCGTCGCGACCGCTCTGGGCTACCACGACAAGACCACCAGCCGCCACCTCAGGGAGACCGGCGGAACAGGAGCCGATACGCCGCAGAGGATCACACACGGGCATCAGAAGGCTGGGAACCTCGGAGAACTATCGGCAATTGATTACGAGATCCCGCTGGCGAATTGCAGCACTATCCCATGGGCCAGATTATCGCTGTGACGTCAAAGACCCGAAGCACCTCGTCAGTCCAGCAGAGAGAAGTCAAGGTTGACGAGGATATCGTTCAGGTCGATCCCTTCATCTTCGGTAAACTCGCGCAGTTGCCCCCACATCTCGGCAACATTGCTGACGGCGCCGCTCAGTAGAAGAACTCGGGGAAGACTGTCTCCATATTCATCGACATACAGCTCTGCGGCTTCGACTCCTGCGAGTTCCTCGCAGATGCTGATGAGAGTCGTGGGGTCGGTCATCAGACGCCGCTCGATAAGCTGACAGTTGGGCTCATTTTCCTTGACAACCAGTGCGAGAACCTGGCGAGCTTGGCGGGTCAGCGTGCCCATTCGGCCCGCAAGCTGGCTGACCAGGTCAAGCGTCTGAGCTTCCTCCTCCGGCTCCAGACCCTCGCCCTCCCAATCGAAGTAGCGCCGCATTGTCGTGGCAGGGGTAACCCTGTTACTCGCCACGGCGTCCTTGAACTCCGCCTCCAGCTGTTCCATGCCGTATCGGTACGGAGCCTCATGGCGTTCCTTGACGGCCCGCAGGTACTCAACGGTGAACTCGTCACGGGAGTTCTTATCATCGATATTCCTGGCATGGACCTTGCAGAGCAATATCAGATTACTGAAATGCCGCAGGTCGTCGACGTCCTTGCCGCCCCACGCCTCGTGCCGTGCGCTGGTCAGCTCCGCGCCAATGATGTGAGCAATCTCCCCCACCCACCCGTCTTCTGCGGTGACCAGCCTTGTCGTGCAGTTCGGATCGCCCCATGCGCACTCATTCCCAGAAAAGACGAACAGTTGTCGCGCGACATCCGGCAGTGGCTCCCGCCGGTTCTTCTTCGTACCGTCAGCTCTCCGCGCCATAGTGCCCACCCCTGCCGATCCCATCCTGGCCGGGCGCCAGGACATCGACATATCATAGCTACAGAGAGTGACACGTACCCTGTTATGGCGGGACACTGGCGACAGTTGAATACGCGAGCTCACCAGTAGACCGGATCAGATGTCGATCGGGGTCAGGCCGGGGTAGATGTCGTGCCAGAGGTAGCGACGGCAGTGGAAGTGCCAGTAGGCGAAGGCGGTCATGTAACGGTCGAGGTGCGGGCGTTGCTCGTCAGTGGCGAGGTCCAGGACGCGGCGGTAGGCAGCCAGGCCACTGTCGAGGCTCCGGCGGTATTCGGCGAGGTAGGGGATGTTCTCGCTCACCGAGCGGCGGTAGATCCGGCTGGCGAGGAAGTCCTCGCCGTGCACCGCCTCCTTGTAGAAGGACAGGACGTCGTTGATGTCGTTGAGAAACGCGACGCAGGAGCTCAGCGCCGCCGACCAGAATGCCCGATTGTGGTGGGCGCTCAAGCAGGGGTCGGTGAACTGAAGTGAGGTGAACCAGAACTGGGAGAAGCCGTTGAAGACACGGACGAAGTCACTGTCGACCCCGTCGGACGCCTCCGGCGTGAACTCCGCCTCCATGAGGACGCCGGTGATCGCGTTGTAGAAGAAGGTCTTGAAGACGGCGAGGAACGTCGGATCGCAGAACTGTGTGAGCTCTTTGAACATGTGCCGGATGTACCGGGCGTTCGGCGAGGATGCGCGTTGCTCGGGCAGCATTCCGGCCCGCAGGATGGCTTCGGCCTCTGCGGGGTCGTGGCAGCACACGTCATCGGTGTTGGTGACGAACACCCAGATGCGATCGAGGGCGAGGGCGAGCGCGTCGTCGGCGATGGGCACCATGAGGGCGCGCATCAACGTGATGTTGGTGGTGGTGGCGGTGGGGATGGTGACGCCGAACGCCGCGAACTCGGTGGTGAGCACATCGGCGTCGGCGCGGGCCTGCGCGAGGTTGACGGGCGGATCGAAGGTTTGGGTGAAGGCGATCATCTCGTCAACCAGGCCGGAGGCCAGGACACTGGCGATCATGGTGCGGTGCCGAGGATCGGGGACGGCGTCGAGGCCGCTCCGCGTGGTGTAGTGGAGGGTGTCCACGCCAGGCGGTCGGGGGTGCCTGATCGTGCGGCGGTCTGTCGAGTCCACACTGCGTCCTTCCGTACGTCGTTTCCGGTCAGAGGCGCTTACCTTTACGGCTGCGCTGGATACTCACACAGTTGATCCCCTCACTGACTGCCAATGAGGCGTCGTGAACTCGACTGGGTGTACGCCGCGCAAACGGGTTGACGGCAGCGGGAGTGCCGAAATCGCCGGAAGCCGAAGGCAGACACACTCGGCAGCACCGCCCCAGCCCGAGGGCGACACCTACACGGGGTCCATCACGCCCCGTTCCTGCTCACCCACGCCCTCCTGGCCGAAGGAGTGCTCACGCGCGAAGCGCGGATCATCAACATGTCCTCGTTCGTGGAAAAGCGCGGCAGGCTCGATGCCACCGATCCAGATGTCGCGGGAACGTCGTGGAGAAAGCGCTTCTACCACCAGATCAACGTCTACGCGACGAGCAAACTCGTCAGCCTCCTGGCCGCGCGAGAACTCGCACATCGCCTACCTGACGGCATGAGCGTCTACAACGCCAATCCAGGGATGGCCAAGGGCACCGCGATGAACAGCAACACCGGTGGTCTGATGCGGCTGACCGCCCCGCTGTTCCGTCCGTTCGCCATCACCCCGGACGAAGGTGTGCAGACCCCGGTCTGGCTTGCCAGCGCCTCGCCCGCACCGTGCCCCAGCGGCGGCTTCTTCAGCAAGTCCCAGCCGGACACCCCTTCACGCCTGGCCCTGAACGACGCTCTCACCCGGACCGTCTACACCAAAACCGCAGCCCTCCTCGGAATGGAGTCCCTCACGAGGTAGGGCCGGCCCGGAACCGGTTGTCACGCCAGGGTTGCGGCTGCCTCCTCCTCTGGGGTCCGCGGGCCGGGCACCGTACAGCCCTCCCGGCAGCCGTTGACCGCGACGGTCCGGCTCGGCTCGCAACTTCCGGTGGCGGGTTCGGACTTCCTGGAACGGGCATGCAGGAAGGTCGAGGCATGGAGCCGTGATTACGATCGGCTTCAGGTGGAGTCGCTTCCCAAGGTGGCTCACTTGCCGTGATCCGCGCTGCTCGGAAGGAGCACGAATGACCGGCCCCACCCTTAACCTGGCCAGCGCCGAGTGGCGCAAGTCCGGCTACAGCAACAACGGGGGCAACTGCATCGAGGTGGCTCCCGGCTTCCCGGGTCTACTGCCCGTCCGTGACTCCAAGGACCCCGAGGGCCCTGCCCTCGTCTTCCCCACCGACGCCTGGTCGTCGTTCGTCGCCGCCGTCCAGGCCGGCGAGTTCGGCGAGGTCTGACGCGCACAGCTCTCGCGAGCCCCACTACCCATGGCGGGCAGTGGGGCTCGCGCGTCAGAAGGAACTGCGGCGGGGCAGCTCCGATCGAGGGGCGGCCGCTCCCCGCCGGAGCGGCGATTTCGGCGGGGAGCGGTGCGGCTCGGCGAGGGTCTGGCGCCAACGTGCCCTCGGAGCCGGCCGGCAGGGGAGGTAGGCCTGCCGGCGCCCGTCCGTGACTGTCCTTCACGGACGGGCGTTGAACCCCGCCACCGCGCGGGATGAGCACTCGCGGCGCGGTGGCGGGAGCGTGTTGTCAGTCCGGCACGAACGTGCCGCATCTGCACGGGCGTTGAACCGGCGGCTCAGTGGTCGGCTCGTCACCCGCCTCGACCGCGTTTCGTTGCGTCGTCCCCGCCACAGCGGTGAAGCCGCCGGCCGCCAACGAGCTGAGGTGCAGCCCGGCGAGCAGCATCTCCCCCGAGGTCACGCCGGCTCCGGAAACATCGGCCGGCGCTGGGAGTTGCTCCCCGTGCCCGGCGCGATCTCCCTGGGGTCGCACCGTCGCAGCTGATCGGGCCTGGTCGTCCACTCGCACCCCCCGCCGAGCGGCCTCAGGAAGGCCGCCCCGCAGAGGATCTCCATGAAGACCCCCTCCTTCGGCTGGCCGTCGTCGTCTCGGTGCTTCAGGTCCCGCACCACCTCGTTGCGGACGAAGTCGGGCAGCGCGGATTTCGGGTTTTCGGGCATGGGAGTCTCCGTAGCGCTTCGCTCTCGGCGTGTCACTTGGTGTAGCCATGGTGGCGCGGCATCCCCTACGATCGGAAGGGTTCTCCACTTGACGAAATCCCTTGTGGGACACGGAAGGCACCGGAGGTCTGATCATGCGCGAGACCGAGCTGGACCCGTCTGCATCGCCGCTCAAGGCCTTCGGCGCACAACTCCGCAGGTTGCGCAAGGCGGCGGGGCTCACACAGACCGACCTCGGGGCGATGACGAACTTGAGTGACAGTCAGATCTCCAACCTCGAACGAGGGACACGCAGTCCCACACTCGACTGGGTCGTACAAGCCGACCGGGCCCTTTATGCCGGTGGAACACTAGAACTGACGTACTGGAGTCTCAGCGGCTCATCGTTGCTGGAAGGGTTTCCCGAGTACGCCCAGCAAGAAGCGAAGGCCCTGAGCATCAACCACTTCGAACTGGGCATCGTGCCAGGTCTGGCGCAGACAATGGAGTACGCCGCAGCCTTCGCCTCGGCCGCCGTGCGGCGTGGCAGCGTCACCGAGGAGCAGGCTGCGGATCGGCTCGACTTCCTTGCCACGCGCCAGAAGCTACTTGACCGGCAGCCTGCGCCCCGACTCCACTTCGTCCTGGACGAGGGCGCCCTTCTACGACCGGTGGGCGGGCGCAAGGTCATGGCTCGGCAGCTTGCGCACCTTGAAGACCTCGCCACTCGTCCGAACATCACGATCCAAGTGGCGCCGTTCTCGCTTGCAGAAGAGCTGCCGTTCACCATGGTTGTGACGTTGCTGACCCTGGCGGATCGCAAACTCCTGGCATACTCGGAGTGCCAGCTGCGCGGCTTCCTCTCGCGGGACGCCGAGACTGCTCAAACTTGGGAGCGGGACTGCCACCAGCTCCATGTGGAAGCGCTCTCGAAGGCTGCGTCACTGGAGCTGATCCGAAAGTGCAAGGCGTGAGAGGAACATCATGATCGCCCCTGTAGACCTATCCGGCGCCACATGGTTCAAGTCCAGCTACAGCAACAACGGTGGCACTTGCGTTGAGGTAGCTCCTGGCTTCCCTGGCCTGACGCCCGTCCGTGACTCCAAGGACCCCGAGGGTCCTGCTCTCGTCTTCCCCGCCGACGCCTGGTCGTCGTTCGTCGCCGCTGTCCAGGCCGGCGAGTTCGGCGAGGTCTGACGCGCACGACTCTCGCGAGCCCCACTACCCACGACGGGTGGTGGGGCTCGCGCGTTCTGGGCGGTGACAGTGTTTCAACTGCGTTCACCGAATGCTCGTGCGCGGTCTTGTGCACCGTGCGGGCGGCAACGTTGGATGTACAACATCCGCTGACCGTCGCGTTCACGTCATACCCTCACGGAGCCCCAATGCCGCTGTCGTCCCTCCGCAAGGCCGCCGCCGCCTGCGCTGCCGCCGCCGTGCTCGGCGCGCTCGCCACGGCCCCCGCCACGGCTGCCACCGGCGCCACGACCGAGAGCGCCCCGGTCACCGCGCCCGCGCTGGACGTCCTCACGTACAACACGTTCCTGATGAGCACGACCCTCTACCCCAACTGGGGCCAGCAGTACCGGGCGCAGGCGATCGCCTCGGCGGACTTCTTCCAGGGCCACGACGTGGTCGTCCTGGAGGAGGCCTTCGACAACGCGGCCTCCGACGCCCTGACCGCCAAGGCCTCGGCCGCCTACCCGTACCACACCCCGGTCGTCGGCCGCTCCACCAGCGGCTGGGACGCGACCTCCGGCAGCTACAGCTCCGCCACCCCCGAGGACGGCGGCGTGACGCTGCTCAGCAAGTGGCCGATCCTGCGCAAGGAGCAGTACGTCTACAAGGACGCCTGCGGCTCGGACTACTTCTCGAACAAGGGCTTCGTCTACGCCGTGCTGAACGTGAACGGCCAGCGCACCCACGTGGTCGGCACCCACCTGCAGTCCACCGACTCGGGCTGCTCCAGCGGCCAGCCGGCCGCCATCCGGGCCAAGCAGCTCACGGCCATGCGCGGCTTCCTGGACGCCAAGCAGATCCCGGCGAACGAGCCGATCCTGCTCGCCGGCGACCTCAACATCGACTCGCACGGCTCCGAGTACCAGGCCCTGCTGGACAACGCCAACCTGGCGCCGGCCTCCGCCCGCACCGGCTGGCCGTACTCCTTCGACACCGCCGACAACTCCATCGCCGCCTACCGCTACCCGGGCGAGCCCAAGGAGGACCTGGACTACGTGCTCTACCGGGCCGACCACGCCCGCCCGCAGCAGTACACCAACCAGGTCCTGCGCACGCACAGCGCGCCGTGGACGGTGAGCAGTTGGGGCAAGAGCTACACCTACACCGACCTCTCCGACCACTACCCGCTCGCCGCGCACTGACCGGGGAAGCACACTGACCGGGGACCAACCCGCACCGACGGGGAACTAGGCAGCCCCGAAGGGCAGTTCCAGCTCCGCCCAGACCACCTTGCCGTCCCTGGTCAGCCGGCTGCCCCAGCGCTGGGCCAGCTCGCTGACCAGGAACATGCCGCGCCCGCCCTCGTCCTGCTCGGCGAAGGGGCGCAGCTGCGGGGTCGCCCCGCCGGCGTCGGAGACCTCCAGGGTGAGCACCCGGTCGCGGAACAGCCGCAGCCGCCGCGGGGCGTCGGCGTGCAGCAAGGCGTTGGTGACCAGTTCGCTGACCAGCAGCTCGGCGTAGTCGGAGAGGGCGGTCAGGCCCCAGGCGTCCAGGGTGGCGCGGGTGAAGCGGCGGGCCTTGCCGGGCAGCCGGCCGCCGCCGGTGAGCGGGAGGGTGGCGATCCGGTCGGCGGGCAGCGGCAGGACCCGCGCCATGATCATCGCGATGTCGTCCTCGGTGCCGTCGGTGACGAGTGCGCCGAGGACGGCGTCGCAGTTCTCCTCCAGGGTGCGGCCGGGCCCGGCGAGGGTGTCGGCCAGCAGGTCGATGCCGTCGTCGAGGTCCTGGCCGCGCCGCTCGACCAGGCCGTCGGTGTAGAGGGTGACCATGCCGCCCTCGGGCAGGGTGAACTCGATCGACTCGAAGGCCACCCCGCCGACGCCCAGCGGCACGCCGGGTGGCACCTCGACCCGGCGGGCGGTGCCGTCGGGGGCGACCGAGATCGGCGGCAGGTGGCCGGCCGAGGCGATCTGGACGGTGCGCTCCAGCGGGTCGTAGACGGCGCAGATGCAGGTGGCGAACTGGCCCTCGCCGATGCCCGAGGCGGTCTCGTCCAGGCGTGTGAGGACCTGCTCGGGCGGCATGTCGAGGGTGGCGAGCGTCCGGGCGACGGTGCGCAGCTGGCCCATGGTGGCGGCGGCCCGGATGCCGTGGCCCATCACGTCGCCGACCACCAGGGCGACCCGGCCGCAGGACAGCGGCACGACGTCGAACCAGTCGCCGCCGACCTCGCTGACCACGCTGCTGGGCAGGTAGCGGTAGGCGATCTCCAGGCCCAGGGTGCGGTGGATCTCCTGCGGCAGCAGGCTGCGCTGGAGGGTGAGCGCCGTCTCCCGCTCGCGCCGGTAGAGCCGGGCGTTGTCGATGGCCAGCGCGGTGCGGGCGACCAGTTCCTCGGCGAGCGCCACGTCGGCGTCGCTGAACGGCTCGGAGTTGCGCATCCGGATGAACTCGGAGCCGCCGAGCACCATGCCCCGGGCGGTGAGCGGCACCATCAGGTACGAGTGGATGCCCGCCGCGATGCCGGGCTCGACCCGGTCCTCGCTGGAGACCAGGCCGCGCAGCACCTCGGCGTCCACGTGGGCGCGCAGCAGGGGGCGACCGCTGCGCAGGCACTGGGTGTAGCTGCGGTCGGGGGCGTATTCGGAGGTCTCGCCGACGGTGTCCACGGCGTGCGCGAGGCCCGACTCGTACGACTCGCCGACCGCGACGGCACGCAGGGTGACCGTCCGGTCGGAGGGGATGGGGGTGGGTTCGGCGCCGCGCAGCACCGGTTCCAGCAGGTCGACGGTGGCGAAGTCGGCGAACCGGGGGACGACGGCCTCGATCAGCTCCTCGGCGGTGCGCTGGAGGTCGAGGGTGGTGCCGATCCGGGCCGTTGCCTCGGCGATGGTGGCGAGCCGTTCCTGGGCGCGGGCGGCGCGGGCCTCGGCCTGGAATCGCTCGGTGACGTCGATGATCGAGGAACAGACGCCGAAGACCCGGCCGGTGGAGTCCTCCAGCCGGAAGTAGGAGGCGGACCAGGCGCGGTCGCGCTTCGGGTCCCCGGGCACCCGGCCGTGGGAGCGGGCGTCCACCACGGGCTTGCCGCTCCTGAGCACCTGCCGCATGGTCTGCTCGATCTCGACGCTGTTGATGCCGGGCAGCACCGCGGGTATCCGGCGGCCGAGGTGGGCGGCGACGGGGACGCCGTTCATCCGGGCGAGCGCCTCGTTGAGCCGGACGTAGCGCAGCTCGGTGTCGTAGACGGCCATGCCGATCGGTGAGCGGTCGAAGACGCCGTCCAGGACGGCGAGGTCGGCCTCGACCGCCTGGAGGGCGCGGATGTCGGAGGCGGTGGCGAGCAGCAGCAGGGTGCCGGCCGGGCCGGCGATCGGGTAGGTGCGGAACTCCAGGTCGACCTTGTGGCCGTCGCGGTGGCGGACCGGGAAGACGCCGGACCAGCCGGCGGAGCCGCCCATGATGTGGGCGAACAGGGACAGCACCTCGGGGCGGTCGGTGCCGTCGGTGAGCAGCTGGGCGGCGTAGCTGCCGACGGCCTCCTCGGCGGAGTAGCCGAGCAGCGCCTCGGCGTCCTCGCTCCAGTGCAGGATCAGGCCGTCGCCCTGGAGCAGGGCCGTCGCGAGCGGGACGAGTCGGTGGCCTTCGGGGCGTACGGGGGTGGCGCCCGGTGCGGGGCCGGCGGCGGAGGTCACGTCCCACTCGTTTCCGTGCATGATCAGGCAGCACCCCGGTTCGGCTCGTGCCCGGCCGGGGGCCTCACGGTCCGTGCCGGCCGGGATTCTTCTCCAGACTGCACGGACATCGGCCGCCCGGCGACCCCTTGGTCAGGGGTCGTCCGGCCGTTCCGGTAGTACGGGAGTCATGGGCGTACCGGCCGCAGCGTACTCTCCAGAACGCCGGTCCACTGCCGGATCACCCCGGATCGTCGGACGCTGTCGTCGGTGAGCAGGTTGGCCAGGCCCAGCCCGCGGGCGAGGTCGAGGGTGGCCTGCACGGACTCGCGCACGCCGGGGCGGGTCTCGTCGGCGTCCAGGAACTCGACGGCGGCCCGGTGGGCCTCCCGGCCGACGTGCCCCTCCAGGGCGATGATCCGCTCGCGCAGCGGCTCCTCGGTGGCGGCGGCCGTCCACAGGTGCAGGGCGGCGCGGAACAGCGGGCCGGTGTAGAGGCGCACGATCATGTCGACGACGGCCCGGGTGCGGTCGGGGCCGGCGGCCGGCAGCTCGCCCGTGTGGGCGCGGACGGCGGCCAGCCGCTCGGCGGTGACGTGCTCGACGGCCGCGGTGAACAGGTCCTCGCGGGTCGGGAAGTGGTGCTGGGCGGCGCCCCGGGACACTCCGGCGCGCTCGGCGACCACGGTGACGGTGGAGCCGTGCCAGCCGAGCTCGGCCAGGCAGTCCACGGCCGCCGCGAGCAGCCGGGCCCGGGTGGCGCGGCTGCGGTCCTGCTGGGGGGCGCGGGCGGCGGGGTGGCTGGTCATGGCTGGCGGCGGTTCCTGTTCCGGTGGGGGCTCGGCGGGCCGGTCGCGCCCGACGGGCCCGTCGCTCCCGGCGGGCCCGCCGTGCTCGGCGGGTCGATCCTCACAGACGGGCGCCGGTCTTCGGCCGCCGGGGGCCCGGCCGCTCAGCGGGAGGCCTCGGGGGCGGCTCCGACGGGCGCGGCGGCGGCGGACGCGCGGCGCGAGGCCTCGCGGGCCCGTAGCTCGCGCCGGAGGATCTTGCCGGCCGCGGACTTGGGGACGGCCTCGACGAACTCCACCGCGCGGACCTTCTTGTACGGGGCCACCAGCCCGGCCACGAAGCCGGTGACCTCCTCCGCGCTCAGGCCGCTGCCCGGCGCACGGACCACGAAGGCCTTGGGGCACTCGGTGCCGTCGGCGTCCGGAACGCCGATCACGGCGGCGTCGACGATCTGCGGGTGACCGAGCAGCACGGCCTCCAGCTCGGCCGGGGCCACCTGGTAGCCCTTGTACTTGATCAGCTCCTTCACCCGGTCGACGATGTACAGGTACCCCCGGTCGTCGACGAAGCCGACGTCGCCGGTGTGCAGCCAGCCCTCGGCGTCGACCACCGCGGCGGTGTCGGAGGGGCGGCCGAAGTACCCCTTCATCACCTGCGGGCCCCGGATCAGCAGCTCGCCCGGCTCGCCGGGCCCGAGGTCCTCGCCGGCGCCGTCCAGGGCGGCGACCCGCAGCTCGGTGGACGGGATCAGCCGCCCCACCGAGCCGGGCGAGGGGTCGCGCTCCAGCGGGGAGACCACGTGGGTGACCGGGGACAGCTCGGTCATGCCGTAGCCCTGGAGCAGGTGCGGCAGGCCCAGGCGGCGGGCGCAGGCGGCGGCGAGCTCCGGGTCCAGCGGGGCGGCCGCGCACAGCAGGTACTCGACGGAGGAGAGGTCGAAGCGGTCCACGACCGGGTGCCTGGCCAGGGCGAGCGCGATCGGCGGGGCCACCACCAGCGCCTGCACCCGCTGCTCCTCGATGGTGCGGCAGAACTGCTCCAGGTCGAAGCGGGGCAGCACCACCACGGTGGCGCCGCAGCGCAGCGGCTGGTTGAGCAGCGCGGTCAGGCCGTAGATGTGGAAGAAGGGCAGCACGGCGAGCACCCGTTCGCCCACGGCGGGCCGGTAGAGGGCGTCGCACTGGGCGAGGTTGGTGGCGATCGAGCGGTGGGTGAGCATCACCCCCTTGGGCAGTCCGGTGGTGCCGCTGGAGTAGGGCAGCACCGCGACGTCCCGGCCGGGGTCGATGGCGATCCCGGGGGCGGGGCCGGTGGTGGCCAGCAGGTCGGCGAGCGAGCGGTGGCCCTCGGCGCCGTCCAGGACGAGGATCTCGGCCAGTGGGCCGCCCTGCTCGGCGAGCAGGGCGGCGGCCTTGCGGGCGGTCGGCAGGAGTGGGGAGACGGTCACCAGCCAGCGGGCGCCGCTGTCGCCGAGCTGCCCGGCCAGGTCGGCGGGCGTGGCCATCGAGGACACCGTGGTCACGGTGGCGCCGGCCCGGGTGGCGCCGTAGAAGGCCGTCGGGTAGCCGAGCGTGTTGGGGCTGAACAGGGCCACCACGTCGCCCTGGCGCACCCCGGCCGCGGCCAGTCCGGCGGCCACCCGCTCGACGCCGGCGGCGAGCCGCGCGTAGCTGACGCGCTCCCCGGTGACGCCGTCGATCAGGGCCGGCCCGTCGCCGTACGCCGCCGCGCCGCCGAGTACCGCGTCATGGATCGGCAGGTCCACCGTCGGCACGTCCGGGAATTCGCTGCGGAACACCAAAGTAAGCCTCCAGGAAGGTAGTTGACGCATCGACTGGCGCGGCGAAAGGTCGACCGAGGGTACGAACAGGAGCATACGGACCATGACGTCCGCCACTGCAAAGTTCGCCGAGATGTCCCTCTGGTGACCCACCGGGGGCACGCCCGGCGGGTGCGTCCGGTGGGTGCGGTGCGTCCGGTGCGTCCGGCGCTGCGGACTAATAGGACTTCGGGAGGCCGAGGGTGTGCTGGGCCACGTAGTTGAGCACCATCTCGCGGCTGACCGGGGCGACCCGGCCGACCCGGGTGGCGGCCAGCAGCGCGCCCAGCCCGTACTCCTGGGTGAGGCCGTTGCCGCCCAGCGTCTGCACCGCCTGGTCGACGGTACGGGCGGCGGCCTCGCCGGCCGCGTACTTGGCCATGTTGGCGGCCTCCCCGGCCGCCACGTCCTCCCCCGCGTCATAGAGCAGCCCGGCCTTCTGGGTCATCAGCCGGGCCAGCTCGATCTCCACCGCGCACTGGGCCAGCGGGTGGGCCAGGCCCTGGTGGGCGCCGATCGGGGTGGACCAGACGGTGCGGGTCTTCGCGTACTCGACGGCCTTGCCGAGGGCCTGGCGGGCCAGGCCGAGGGAGAACGCGGCGGTCAGCACGCGCTCGGGGTTGAGGCCGGCGAACAGCTGCAGCAGGCCGGCGTCCTCGTCGCCGACCAGGGCGTCGGCGGGCAGCCGGACGTCGTCCAGGAAGACCTGGAACTGCTTCTCGGGGGCGACGAGTTCCATCGGTATCGCCCGGTACTCGAAGCCGGCGGCGTCGCGAGGGACGATGAACAGGCAGGGCTTGAGCCTGCCGGTGCGGGCGTCTTCGGTGCGGGCGACGAACAGCACGGCGTCGCAGTGGTCGATGCCGGAGACGAACACCTTGCGGCCGGTCAGCAGCCAGTCCCCGCCGTCCCGGCGGGCGACGGTGGAGATCCGGTGCGCGTTGGAACCGGCGTCCGGCTCGGTGATGCCGAAGGCCATCTTGCGGCTGCCGTCGGCGAGTCCGGGCAGCCAGCGCCGCTTCTGCTCCTCGGTGCCGAAGCGGGCGATCACGGTGCCGCAGATCGCCGGGGAGACGATGAGCAGCAGCAGGGGACAGCCGGCCGTGCCCAACTCCTCCAGCACGATGGCCAGATCGGTGACGCCGCCGCCCCCGCCGCCGTACTCGGCGGGCAGGTTCACGCCGAGGTAGCCGGCCTTGCCGGCGTCCGCCCACAGCTCGTCGGCGGGCTCGCCGGCCCGTGCCTTGGCCATGTAGTAGGCGGAGCCGTAGCGGCGGCCGAGGTCGCCGACGGCCTGGCGCAGGGCCCGGCGTTCGGGGGTCTCGATGAGCTGACTGCCGATGGTGGACATGCGGGGTCCTTCCTCAGGCTTCTGCGGCGGGCTGGACGGCGGCTGTTGCAGCGGGCTCGGCGGCAGGCCCGGCCTCGGGTTCTGCGGCAGGTTCTGCGACGGGCCCGGCGGCGGGATCTGTGGCGGGCCCGGCCTCGGGCGGTGCGGCGGGCTGCACGACGGCGAGCAGGGTGCCGAGCTCGACCTGACGACCGGGGACGGCACGGAGTTCGACCAGGACGCCGTCGGCCGGGGCGGTGACGCGATGTTCCATCTTCATCGCCTCCAGGACGAGCAGCGACTGACCTGCGGTGACGGTGTCGCCGACGGCGGCGGTGGTGCGCACGACGGTGCCGGGCATCGGGGCGAGCAGCGCGCCCGGGTCCGTCCGGGCGGCGGGGTCGGGGAAGCGCGGCAGGGCGGTGAGCGCGATGCCCCCGTTCGGGGTGTCGACGTACACCCGGTCGCCGTAGCGCGCGACGCGGTGGCCGCGCCGGACGGCGCCCTCGCGCAGGGTGACCTGCTCGGGCGAGGCGTCCAGGAGCTCCGCCTGCGGGTGGTCGTCGGCCCGCAGGCCGTCCCGGGTGAGGCGGTAGCGGACCTCCAACTCGGCGCCGTCGTCGGCGCGGTAGCGCTTGGACTGCGGCTGCGAGGGCAGGTTGCGCCAGCCCGACGGCAGTGCACCGTGCGGGCCGGTGCGCCGGGCGGCGGCGTCGGCGAGGGCGGCGGCCAGGGCGGCGCGCGCGGTCTCCTTGCCGTCCGGGGCGGTGAGCTCGGCCGCGTGCTCGGCCAGGAAGCCGGTGTGCAGGCGTTCGGCCAGGAAGGCCGGGTGCCGCAGCGCCCGGACCAGCAACTCCCGGTTGGTGGCGGGCCCGTGGACCCTGGCGCGGGCGAGCGCGTCGGCCAGCCGGCGGGCGGCGGCGGCGCGGGTCGGCGCCCAGGCGATCACCTTGGCGAGCATCGCGTCGTAGTGCGGGGTGATCTCGTCGCCGGCCGCCACGCCGGAGTCCAGCCGGACGCCCTGCCCGCCGAACTCCTGGTACGGCACGGTGAGTTCGAGGCGGTGCAGGGTGCCGGTCGCGGGCTGCCAGTCCTTCGCCGGGTCCTCCGCGTACAGCCGGGCCTCGATCGCGCAGCCGGTGGCGGGCGGCGGGACCGGCCCGGGCAGCTGCTCCCCCTCGGCGACGGCAAGTTGGAGCGCCACCAGGTCCAGTCCGGTGACCGCCTCGGTGACCGGGTGCTCGACCTGGAGGCGGGTGTTCATCTCCAGGAAGTGGAATCGGCCGTCCTCACCGAGCATGAACTCGGCCGTACCGGCGCCGGTGTAGCCGATCGCCCGGGCGGCGCTGACGGCCGCCGCGTGCAGCCCGGCGCGCACCGCCTCGGGCAGGCCGGGGGCCGGGGCCTCCTCGATCACCTTCTGGTGCCGCCGCTGCAGCGAGCAGTCGCGGTCGCCGACCGCCCAGACCGTGCCGTGCGCGTCGGCCAGCAGCTGGACCTCGACGTGCCGCCCGGCGGGCAGGTAGCGCTCGCAGAACACCTCGTCCGAGCCGAAGGCCTTCGCCGCCTCGGCGCGGGCGGCGGCCAGTTCGCCGGGGAGCTCCGCGAGTGTGCGCACCACCCGCATGCCGCGCCCGCCGCCGCCCGCCGCCGCCTTGACCAGGAGCGGCAGGTCGGCCTCGGTGGGGTCGGTCAGGGCGTCCAGCACGGGCACCCCGGCCGCGGCCATCAGCCGCTTGGCCGCCGTCTTGGAGCCCATCGCGGCGATCGCGGCCGGCGGCGGGCCGACCCAGACCAGCCCGGCATCCAGCACGGCCTGCGCGAACTCGGCGCTCTCCGACAGGAATCCGTACCCGGGGTGGACGGCGTCCGCGCCCGCCGCCAGCGCGGCGCGGACGATCAGGTCGGCGCGCAGGTAGGTGTCGGCGGGCGCGGCGCCGGGCAGCCGCACGGCCGCGTCGGCCTCACGGACGTGCGCGGCGCCGGCGTCCGGGTCGGAGTGGACGGCGGTGGTCGCGACGCCCAGGGCCCGGCAGGTGCGGAAGACCCGGCGGGCGATCTCGCCACGGTTGGCGACCAGCAGGTTGGTGATCATGTCTCGGGTGCCCCTCACAACTCGGCCTCACAGCTCCGTCGAACAGCTCGGTCTCGCAGCTCCGTCTCACAACTCGGTCTCGCAGCTCGATCTCGCGGCTCGGCCTCACATCCGGAAGACGCCGTAGCCGCGCGCGCCCTCGACCGGCGCGTTGTGGATCGCGGACAGGCACAGGCCGAGCACCGTACGGGTGTCGCGCGGGTCGATCACGCCGTCGTCGTACAGCCGACCGGACAGGAAGACCGGCAGCGACTCGGCCTCGATCTGCTGCTCGACCATGGCGCGGATCGCCGCGTCCGCGTCCTCGTCGTACGGCTGCCCCTTCGCGGCGGCCGACTGCCGGGCGACGATCGACAGCACGCCGGCGAGCTGCTGCGGGCCCATCACCGCGGACTTGGCGCTCGGCCAGGCGAACAGGAAGCGCGGCTCGAACGCCCGCCCGCACATGCCGTAGTGGCCGGCGCCGTAGGACGCGCCGATCAGCACCGACAGGTGCGGCACCCGGGAGTTGGCGACGGCGTTGATCATCATCGCGCCGTGCTTGATGATGCCGCCCTGCTCGTACGCCCGGCCGACCATGTAGCCGGTGGTGTTGTGCAGGAACAGCAACGGGATGTCCCGCTGGTTCGCCAACTGGATGAACTGGGCGGCCTTCTGGGACTCCGCGCTGAACAGCACGCCCTGCGCGTTGGCCAGCACGCCGACCGGGTAGCCGTGCAGCCGGGCCCAGCCGGTGGCCAGGCTGGTGCCGTAGAGCGGCTTGAACTCGTCGAAGTCGGAGCCGTCGACGATCCGGGCGATCACCTCGCGCGGATCGAAGGGCACCTTGAGGTCGCCCGGGACGATGCCCAGCAGCTCCTCCTCGTCGTACTTCGGCGGCTCGGCCAGCCGGTCCGGCGACGGGCCCGGCTTGCGGTGGTCCAGCCGGGCGACGATCCGGCGGGCCAGCCGCAGCGCGTCCGCCTCGTCCGCCGCGAAGTGGTCGGCCAGACCGGAGGTGCGGGCGTGCATCTCGGCGCCGCCGAGCGACTCGTCGTCGGCCTCCTCGCCGGTGGCCATCCTGACCAGCGGCGGGCCGCCGAGGAACACCTTGGCGCGCTCCCTGACCAGCACGGTGTGGTCCGACATGCCGGGCACGTAGGCGCCGCCGGCCGTCGAATTGCCGAACACCACGGCCACGGTGGGGATTCCGGCCGCGGAGAGCCGGGTGAGGTCGCGGAACAGCGCGCCGCCGGGGATGAAGATCTCCTTCTGGCTGGGCAGGTCGGCGCCACCGGACTCGACCAGGTTCACCACCGGGAGGCGGTTGTCGAACGCGATCTCGTTGGCGCGCAAGGCCTTGCGCAGCGTCCACGGGTTGCTGGCGCCGCCGCGCACGGTCGGGTCGTTGGCGGTGATCAGGCACTCCACGCCCTCGATCACGCCGATGCCGGTGACCAGCGCCGCACCCACCGGGTAGTCGCTGCCCCAGGCGGCCAGCGGCGACAGCTCCAGGAACGGCGAGTCCGGGTCGACCAGCAGCTCGATCCGCTCGCGCGGCAGCAGCTTGCCGCGGGCGCGGTGGCGGTCCACGTACTTGGGGCCGCCACCGGCCAGCGCCTTGGCGTGCTCGGCGTCCAGCCCGGCCAGCTTGGCGAGCATCGCGGCCCGGTACTCGGCGTACTCGGGCCCGGCCGGGTCGACGCGGGTGGGCAGCACGGTCACAGCAGGGCCTCCGGGATGTCGAGGTGGCGGGAGCGCAGCCACTCCCCGAGCGCCTTGGCCTGCGGGTCGAAGCGGTGCTGGGCGGCGACGCCCTCGCCGAGCAGGCCGGTGAGGGTGAAGTTGACCGCGCGCAGGTTCGGGAGCAGGTGCCGGGTGACGGGCAAGTCGGCGGTCTCGGGCAGGAGTTCGCGCAGCTTGTCGACGGTGAGGGTGTGGGCGAGCCAGCGCCAGCCCGCCTCGGAGCGGGCCCAGACGCCGAGGTTGGCGTCGCCGCCCTTGTCGCCGCTGCGGGCGCCGGCCACCAGGCCGAGCGGGGCGCGGCGGGTCGGGCCGGCGGAGGGTGCGTCTGGGAGCTTCGGCGCTTCGGACGCATTGGCGGGCCGGCTCGTCACCGGGGCCGGCGGGACGGCGATCCGGCGGCCGTCCGGCAGTACGGCGGTGTGCTCGACGGCCTTGGCGTCGACGTACGCGGCGGCGAACACCCCGTACGGCGCGCCGGGGCCGGGCGGCGCGGTGAGGTGGAAGCCCGGGTAGCCTGCCAACCCCAACTCCACGGCGGCCTTGCCCAGTTCGCGCCCGACCTTGGCCTGGTCCGGGTCGCGGGCGGTGAGCCGGAGCAGGGCGGAGGCGGCCTCCTCGGTGCCGGCGTCCGGGTGGTCGGTCCGGGCGAGCGTCCAACGCAGTTCGGCGGGCCGGGCGGCGGGCGGCAGGGCGTCCAGGAACTGCCGCCGCACCAGGTCGGCCTTGGCCTCGATGTCGAGGCCGGTGAGGACGAACACCACCTCGTTGCGGTGGCCGCCGAGCCGGTTCAGGCCCACCTTCAGCGTGGGCGGCGGCGCCTCGCCGCGCACCCCGTCGATCCGGACCCGGTCCGGCCCCTCCTCGGCGAGCCGCACGGTGTCCAGCCGGGCGGTGACGTCCGGGCCCAGGTAGCGCGCTCCGCCCGTCTCGTACAGGAGTTGGGCGGTGACGGTGCCCGCGGTGACGGCGCCGCCGGTGCCCGGGTGCTTGGTGATCACGCTGGAGCCGTCGGCGTGCAGTTCGGCGATCGGGAAGCCCGGGCGGGTGACGTCGTGCTCGCGGAAGAACGCGTAGTTCCCGCCCGTCGCCTGGGCGCCGCACTCCAGCACGTGCCCGGCGACCACCGCCCCGGCGAGGGCGTCGAGGTCCGCCGCCGTCCAGCCGAAGTGGGCGATCGCGGGCCCGGCGACCAGCGCCGCATCCGTGACCCGCCCGGTGACCACCACCTCGGCGCCCGCGGCCAGACAGGCCGCCACCCCGAAGCCGCCGAGGTAGGCGTTCGCGGCCAACAGCCCTTCGGGAAAGCCGAGTTCGCTCCTGCGCGGCAGCAGGTCGTCCCCCTCGACGTGGGCGACGGCCACCGCAAGACCCTGGCGCTGCGCCAGGTTCCGCAGTTCGGCGGCGAGCAGGGCCGGGTTCAGCCCGCCCGCGTTCACCACGATCCTCACCCCGCGCTCCTGCGCCAGGCCGAGGCACTCCTCCATCTGCCGCAGGAACGTCCGGGCGTAGCCGAGGGACGGGTCCTTCAGGCGGTCCCGGGCCAGGATGAGCATGGTCAGCTCCGCCAGGTAGTCCCCGGTGAGCACGTCCAGCGGCCCGCCGGTGAGCATCTCCCGCACCGCCGCGAAGCGGTCCCCGTAGAACCCCGAGGCGTTGCCGACCCGCAGTACCGAGCGTTCGCGCGCCAAAGCGCCTCCCCTGCCGACGGGTTGGCGACGCTCCCACACGAGCGCCGCCGGGCAGCAGCGTGGCACCGGGCGCAGAAAAAAGCAATCACGCCTGCTTGTTTCAGGATGGCTCCACCGTTCGCGTCGAACCACGCACCCCTGAGCCTCACTGATTCGGCGACAGTTGCCCTGCCTTGCCTCGTCTGACCTGATTCTCCAAAACCCGACTGACACCGGCCCGTCGGTGCGACAGGATGTCCGTCCGTCGTACTGGCGAGTGAAAGGCAGTCCGCATGCCGCAGCCTGCACCGCGACCGACTCCCGAATCGACCGACCTGCTCACCGCGGAACTGGTGGTGGACATGGCCTCCCCCGTGGCCCCGGCCATCTCGTCCGACGGCCGCCTGGTCGCCTACGGCGTGGTCGCGAACAGTGGCAGGGACGGACGGCCGCACAGCTCGGTCTGGGTCGCCGCCGCCGATGGCAGCGCGGCCCCGCGCAGGCTGACCGACGGCACGGCCCGCGCCGCCGCCCCGAAGTGGGCGCCGGACTCGGCTTTCCTGTTCTTCACCTCCGACCGCGAGGAGCGGGGCACCGCTCAACTCCAGCGGATCCTTCTGGACGGCAGCGAGGACAGCGCCGAGGCGGAGCCCCTGACCAGGTGGCGCGGGGGCATCGGCGACCACTACCCGCTCGCCGACGGCCGCACCGTCGCGCTGCTCGCCGAGGACGAGCCCACCGCGGAGGATGAACGCCGGGAGGCCGAGGGTGACGACGCGAAGGTCTGGGGCCGGCACCTCCCCGCCACCCGGCTGCGCCTGCTCGACCTGGCGACCGGCGCGGTCCGCACCGTGGACGGCCTCGGAGACCGCCATGTCGTGGAAGTGACCCAGCGTCCGGACGGCGGCCCGCTGGCCGTGCTGAGCTGGGCCACCCCCGAACTCGACCCCGGCGCCACGACGGCAGGACTGCACCTGGTCGCCCCGGAGACGGGAGCCGTCCAGGACCTGGGCCCGGTCGGATTCGAGGCCCGGTCCCCGGTCTGGTGGAATCACGACGGTGAATGGCATCTGGCCCACCTGGCGGTGACCCCCGGGCACTTGGTCGGCGCGCTCGCCGTGATCGACACCGTCCCGCCGGCGACCGGCCCGGCCGTCGAACAGCGCAATCTCACGGTCGGCATGCCCGCCTGCCCCACCGAGCTAGTGCAGGTCGCCGACGGGCCGCCGCTGGCGCTGTTCGCCGACGGGCTGGATACCGCGCTGTACCGGCTCGATCCGCAGTCGCCGCGGTTCCACCGACTGTCCTGCGCGCCCGGGACGTTCGGCACGCCCTGCACGCTCGCCGGGCTCACTGCGAGTCGATCCGGAGAGACCCTCGCCGTGCTGCTGAGCACCGCGCGCGAGCCCAGGAACGTCCACGCGGGACCCACGGGCGGGCCACTGCTCCGGCTCAGCGACACCAGTCCCGAACTGCGCGGGATCCGTTGGGGTGTCCAGGAACGGCTCAGCTACCAGGCGTCCGACGGACTCCAGTTGGACGGCCTGCTGATCCTGCCGCCCGGCCGGACTCGGGGCCAGGGCCCGTTCCCGCTCGTCACCATGGTCCACGGCGGCCCCTACTTCCGCCATGCCGACGAGTTCACGCTCACCGCGGTCGACTGCGGGCAGTGGCTGGCGACCGCCGGATACGCGGTCTTCCTGCCCAATCCCCGGGGCGGGTCGGGCCACGGCCATGAATTCGCCGCCGTGGTGGCGGGCGCGGTGGGCGGCGACGAGTGGACCGACATCCTCACCGGGATCGACCTCCTGGTCGCCGAGGGAGTCGCCGATCCCGAACGCCTGGGCATCTCCGGCTGGAGCCACGGCGGTTTCATGGCGGCCTGGGCCATCGGCCAGACCGAGCGCTTCAAGGCCGCCATGATGGGCGCCGGCATCACCGACTGGGGCATGCAGGCCGGGACCGGCGAGTGGGGAGTCATGGACGCGGCGCTCGGCGGCAGCACCGGCTGGAACGGGCCGGGACCGCACCTCCACGACCGGAACAGCCCGATCTCCCACGTGTCCCGGATCCGCACCCCGGTCCTGATCCTGCACGGCGAGCAGGACACCAACGTGCCCCTCGGCCAGGCGATCCACTTCCATCGCGCACTGCGCCACTTCGGCGTCGAGCACGAGTTCGTCGTCTACCCCCGAGAGGGCCACGGGCTTCACGAGCGCGCCCATCAACTCGACGCCCTCCGGCGCATCCGCGCCTGGTACGACCGCTGGCTGTAGGCCCGTCAGCACGGGGACGAACGCCAGCGGTCGACACCTGCGGTCGGCGACGAGACGGACTTCGCTCGTCTGGCTGCCTGAAGTGGTTGTGCACGGTCGACCAGGCACCGAACTCGCGCGGCATCTCCCGCCACTGCCCCCACGCCCCTCGGGGGACCACCTCCCAAGTGGCTCGTGCTGCGGGCCGCTTGTGCGGGGCCTGGTCAACGGCGGGCCAACACCGCGACCTCCCAGCCGAAGCCCACCACCAACCGGCCATCCGGTACCACGGCCACCGCCCAGACCCGCAGTGGGAACACCAGCTCCGGCCCGACCTGGTCGCCGGTGGTCAGGTCCCAGACCCGCACCGTACAGTCGTCGCCGCCGGTGACCGCCACGGGGCGGCCCTCGACCACCGCCGTCGCCACCGCGTTCACCTCACCGGTGTGGCCGGTGAAGGGTTGGCCGATCCGCTGGACGGTGGTCAGGTCCCAGACCCGCACCGTACAGTCGTCGCCGCCGGTGACCGCCACGGGGCGGCCGTCGACCACCGTCGTCGCCACCGCCAGCACGCAGTCGGTGTGGCCGGTCAGGGGCTCGCCGATCTGCTCGCGCGTGGTCAGGTCCCAGACCAGTACCGTGCCGTCGTCGCCGCCGGTGATCGCCAGGGGGCGGCCCTCGACCACCGCCGTCGCCACCGCGTTCACCTCGCCGGTGTGGCCCGTCAGGGGCTCACCGACCTGCTGACCCGAAGGCAGGTCCCAGACCCGTACGTCATCGAAGCCGCCGGTGATCGCTACAGGGCGGCCGTCGACCACCCCCGTCGCCACCGCGTTCACCCCCTCCTCGTGGCCGGTGGGCGGTTCGCTGATCTGCTCGCGCGTGGTCAGGTCCCATACCCGCAGGGTTTCATCGTGGCTGCCGGTGACCGCCACGGGGCGGCCGTCGACCACCGCCGTCGCCACCGCCCACACCCAGCCGTCCCGGTCGGTGAGGTGACGGCCGATATGGCGACCAGCGGTCAGATCCCAGACCCGCACGGTCTGGTCAGAACTGCCCGTGACCGCGACGGGGCGGCCCTCGACCACCGCCGTCGCCACCGTGCCCACCTCGCCGGTGTGGCCGGTGAGCGGCTCACCCACCTGGCCGCCCGAGGTCAGGTCCCACACCCGCACCATCCCGTCCTGACTGCCGGCGATCACGTGGGGACGGCCGTCCAGCACCGCCGTCGTCATCGCCCGTACCTTGTCGGTATGGCCGCGCACCGGCTCGCCGAGCGGCTTGCCCGTGGCCAGATCCCACACCTGGAGCGTCCAGTCCTCGCCTCCGCTGACGATGCAGGGGCGGCCTTCGATCGTGGTCGTGACCACCGACAACACCCATCCGTCGTGACCGGTGAGAGGTCGGCCGAGCTGCCGGCCGGTGGCCAGGTCCCACACCCGCACGGTCTCGTCGTGGCCACCGGTGACCGCCACGGGACGGCCGTCGAGCACCCCCGTCGCCACCGCTCGTACCGCCTCCTCGTGGCCGGTGAGCGGCTCGCCGATCTGCTCGCGGGTGGTCAGGTCCCACACTCGCGCGGTCCCGTCGTGGCTGCCGGTGACCGCGACGGGACGGCCGTCGAGCACCGCCGTCGCCACCGAGTACACAGCAGAGGTGTGGCCGGTGAGCGGCTCGCCGATCTGCTCGCGCGTGGTCAGGTCCCACACCCGCACGTCGCCGCTGCCGGTGACCGCGACGGGACGGCCGTCGAGCACCGCCGTCGCCACAGCCAACACCCCGGCTGTGTGGCCGGTGAGGGGTTGGCCGATCTGCTCGCGCGTGGTCAGGTCCCACACCCGCACGGTCCGGTCACCACTGCCGGTGAGCGCCACGGGGCGGCCGTCGAGCAGCGCCGTCGCCACCGCGCACACCTCGCCGCTGTGGCCGGTGAGGGGTTTGCCGATCTGCTGGCCGGTGGTCAGGTCCCATACCCGCACGGTCCGCTCGGAACTGCCGGTGACCGCCGAGGAACTACCGGTGACCGCCAAAGAACTGCCGGTGACCGCCACGGGGCGGCCGTCGACCACGGCCGTCGCGACCGCCAGCAACGCATCGGTAGTGTGGACGGTCGGAATACGACGCAGGGACCGGTCGAGCTGGCCGCCGGTGGCCCACTCGACGCCCCACGGTGCGGCGGGTTCGTCCTCCACCGGTACTGCGGTGATCCGTGCCGACAGCTCCCGGTCCCCGTAACGGGCCGCGTCCAGCGCCAGCAGCTGTCGGCGCACCCCCGCAGTGACGTCACGATGCAGGTCTGTCGAGGCCCGGTACACCGACGCGGCCAATCGCGCCGCCGGACCCGACGCCGCGTCCAGCAACGCCAGTACCGATCCCGGGTCCGCGTTCACCAGGAACCCCGGATCGACCAACCGCTCAACGGCCACGGCGGATTCAGCACGCGGGCGGATGCCCCGCAGATCATCGGACATGACCGGCACACTAGCCGTACCCAGCAACACGGCACCGCAGAAGGTGCGACCGCCAGACCCCCCGCCTGCCAATGGGCAGGGCAACGCCCCCGACGGGCGTCGCCCTGCCGGGCACCCCGGGGATCAGCGGTGCTTGAACTCCTCGATGGCCTCCCGGACGGTCTCCTTCATCTCCTCGCTGCCGATGTGCCCCGAGTCCTCGGAGATGTGCAGCCTCGCGCCCGGCCACGCCTTCGCCAGCTCCCACGCCGTCTGCACCGGGCCGCCCATGTCGTGCCGGCCGTGCACCAGCACCGCCGGGATCCCGGCCAGTTTGTGGGCGTTGCGCAGCAGTTGGTCCTCCTCCAGCCAGGCGCCGTTGCTGAAGAAGTGGGCGCAGATCCGGACGAACGCGATCTGCTCGTCGACCTCCCGGGCGCTGTACATGCCGGGCGAGCCGTTGGGCTCGTTCGAGATGACCGCGTCCTCCCAGGCGAGCCAGTCGGCTGCGGCCTTCTCCCGGACCGCCCGGTCGGGGTTCTCCATCAGCCGCGCGTAGGCGGCGAGCAGGTCGCCGTCCCGCTCGTCCTCGGGCACGCCCTCGCGGAACCGGTCCCACGCCTCGGGGTAGAAGGACCCGGCGCCCCGGTAGAGCCAGTCGGTCTCGGCCCGGCGGGTCGTCGTCACCGCCTGGATGATGATCTCGCTGACCCGCTCGGGGTGCTGCTGCGCGTAGGCCAGCAGGAGGGTCGAACCCCAGGAGGCGCCGTTCAGCAACCACCGCTCGATGCCGAGGTGTTCGCGCAGCCGCTCCATGTCGTCGATCAGGTGCTGCGTGGTGTTCAGGCTCATGTCCGCCGCAGGGTCGCTGGCGTGCGGGGTGCTGCGGCCGCAGTTGCGCTGGTCGTAGCGGATCACGCGGTAGCAGTCCGGGTCCCACGCCCGGGTGGGCCGGTCCGGCGTCCCCGCCCCGGGGCCGCCGTGGACGTACAGGACGGGCTTGCCCTCGGGGTTGCCGAGCTGCTCGTAGTAGACCCGGTTGCCGTCTCCGGTGTCGAGGAAACCGTGGCCGTAGGGACTCGTCGGAGGATAGAGATCAACCATGACCGTCGATCCTAGGGCGCGGGCGCGCTCGGGGCCCGTGCTTTTCCGCCCAACCTGCGGCACGGGAACGGGCGTTCGGCCGACCTCGGGGCGTTTCAGTCCAGCGGGAGGGCCATCTCCAGGATGCGGGCCTGCGGGTCGAGCCCGTACGGGGTCTCTCCGCCGGTGTAGGTGAAGCCCCGGCGCAGGTAGAAGGCGGCGGCGCGGGCGTTCGCCTCGTGCACGCCGAGCAGCATCCGCTTGGCGCCGCCCTCGGTGCGGGCCCAGTCGGTGGCGGCGTCCAACAGGGCGTCCGTCACGCCGCGTTCGCGGCCGCGGTGTTGCGGGGCCACCCAGACGCCGATCAGGACAGCGGTCGCGGCCTGGTCCCGGTCGGGGACGGACAGCATCGTGCCGACCCATTCGCCGTCCGGGTCGACGGCCGCCAGGCCGACGCTGCCCGGCTCGTTCACCCGGGCCGCCCGGGCCCGCCAGTCGGCCTCGCCCAGGGCCTGCGCGGCCTCGTGGGTCTCGCCGAACGCCATCGGGAAGTCGAGGAGTTGGGCCAGCCGCACCTTCCGCAGGCGCTGCCAGTCCTCGGCGCCCATCCGCTCGATCCGGTACCGCATGTTCTCCGACCCCCACTGCCGCAGCTGCCTTCGCCGGCGGTGGTCACCTCCGGCGAAGGCAGCATAGCTGCAGGTCAGGGTCCGATGCGGACCGGTCAGGACCTGATGCGGAGCGGTCAGGGCTTGATCCGGACCACCTGCGGGTCGTGGTCGCTGGCCTGCTGGGCGAACTCGGCGTTGATGTGCACCACGTCGTACTTGGCGTAGCCGACCTCGGGGCTGACCAGGATGTGGTCCAGCACCTGCGAGTTGCCCTGGTAGACGTAGGAGTACTGCTCGGTCTCCGGCAGTTCGTTCACCAGGTCGCGCAGCACGCCGTCCTTGGTGAGCGCGGCCAGCGCGGGCGAGAACTGGTAGTCGTTGAAGTCGCCGAGCGAGACGACGCGCGCCTCCTTGTCGGCGGCCAGCAGCTTGGCGACGAAGGCCTGCTCGATGGTGGCCTGCTTGACCCGCTGCACCTCGGAGCTGCGGGTGGGGGCCTGGAAGCGGCTGTCGATGCCCTGGTCGCCGCCCTTGCTGTTGAAGTGGTTGGCGATGACGAAGACCTTCTTGCCGCGGAAGGAGAACTGCCCGACCAGCGGCTTGCGGCTGTTGGTCCACGCGTCGTCGGCCGGGGCGATCCGGCCGGGCGAGGCGGTCAGCGCGGTGGTGGCGCCGCTGCCGGCGACGTCCACGGCGCTGGTGGCGGCGCCGCCGGGGATGTCGGTGAAGGAGACCCGCTGCGGGTTGAACAGGAACACCTGCCGGATGTTGCCGCCCGGCTCGCCGCCGTCCTTGCCGTCCTGCGGGTCGATCGAGCGCCAGTCGTACGCCGGGCCGCCGGCCGCCTTGATCGCGGCGATGAACTTGGCGACGGTCTGGCTCGCGTCGACCGTGCCGTCGTTCTTGGCGCCGTTGTTGTCCTGGATCTCCTCCAGGGCGACGATGTCGGGCGAGCGCAGGTTGGTGACGATGCCCTGGGCCAGCTCGGCGAACTTGGCGTCCGGGTTGCCGGGGGCGAGGTTCTCCACGTTGTAGGTGGCGATGGCGAGTTCGCGGTCGGCCGCCTTGGCGGTGACCTCGCGCTGGAGGTGGTTGTCCTGGAGCGTGCCCAGGGTGCCGGCGACGAGGGTGTAGCCGCCGAACTGGTTGTAGTCCAGCGGGCCGGTGGTGGTGCCGGTCAGCACGTCGCCCACGTTGGCCACCGGGAACGGCTGCTGCGGGGTGACCGCCGCCTGCTGCTGCACCATCAGGCGGCCCACGTTGGGCTCCGCGTACGACTCGTACAGCACGCCGCCGCGCTTGCTGCGCTGGTCCTGCCGGTCGGCGGCGACCCACAGCTCGTTGTACTTGTCCGTCGCCTGTATCACCCGGACATCCTTGACCTGGACGAGCATGCCCTCCAGCGACTCGTAGAAGTCCAGGGCGTACTTCTCCGGGTTGAGCGGCAGCGCGTCGATGCTGCCGCCCGCGGGCGCCGGCGGGGCGTAGGTGCCGGGGATGTTGCGGGTGTCCACGACCACCGGGGCCGGCAGCGGGTTGCCGGAGGACAGCACGGTGACGGCGGGGCCGGTGAGCTCGGTGACGGACTGCGAGCCGCCCGCGAAGGCCGGGTAGTACTCGGTGACCTTGCCGCTGACCAGGACCGAGTCGCCGGCCTTCACGGTCGGGTTGCCGCCGGTGTAGACGAAGACGCCCTCGCTGGTGGCCGGGTCGGCGTCGGGGTTCGGGTCCTGCATCCAGAATCCCTTGGCGCTGCCGTAGGCGCGCACGCCGGTGACGACGCCGGGCACGCCGGTGACGGGCTTCCCGGCCTGCGGGGAGATCCGGGTGGTGCCCTGGATGTCGTGGATGCGCAGCGGTCCGGCCTCGGTCGGCCCGGCCGGGGCGGCGGCGTTCGCGGCGGTGGGCACGGCATTCGCGGCGGCGTTCGTGGCGGCGGGCGCGGCGTTCGCGGCCGGCAGCGGGACGAGCACCAGCGAGGCGGCCAGTCCGGCCGGGAGGATCGCGGCGCGCAGCAGGGCCCGGCGGGGGCGGGGAGCGGGGGCGGTGGTCACCGGGGCATGACTCCTAGCTCCGTCGTGCGGCACGGTCGTGGCACGGCGGTCGAGGGTGGAGCGGGGCACAGGGCGTCGTCCACCCGGCGGGTCTGCGGCCGCCGGGCCGTGACGCATGGTCAGGCGGCGTGCCCATGGCACGCGCTACCCGCGTAGATGAAGCGGAAGCCGGTCACCCGCCCCCCGCAGCGACCCCAAGATACGCGCGTAGAAAATGACGCGACAAGACCCCGTCAGTGAACTTCTGGCTCCGCTCCGACGTCCGCCCCGGCCCCTACTCCTGCCTCCGCTCCCACCCCCGTCCCTTCAGCCCGCTCCTTCGGCCCGCCTCGACGCCCCCTCAGCCCGCCTCGATCCGCTCCACGATCAGCTCGCACAGCTCGTGGGTGCGCAGGGCGTCGTGCGCGTCCACGGTCTTGCCGACCCGGACGGCGTCCAGGAAGGACTGGACGCACTGCTCGATGCCGCGCTGACGGGCGACGGACACCCAGTCGCCGCGCCGGCGGACGGTGGGCTGGCCGCGGTGGTCGATCACCTCGGCGAGGTTGTGCACCGCCCGCTTGGAGTCGGCGCCGGAGACCTCCAGGATCTCCTCCGTCGAGCCGGAGAGCCGGTTCATGATGCCGAGTGCCGTGAAGCCGTCCCCGCCGAGGGTCAGGACGACGTGCTCGACCAGCCCGTCGCGCACCCGCGAGCGGACGTCGACGTGCTCGATCTCGCCGGGGGCCAGGAAGCGCAGGGTGTCGACGACGTGGATGAAGTCGTCGAACACCAGGGAGCGGGCCGCCTCGGCGAGACCCTCGCGGTTCTTCTGCAGGACGATCAGGTCGCGGGGGCGCTCCTTGGCCTGGGCGTAGCCGGGCGCGTACCGGCGGTTGAAGCCGACCATCAGCGAGCGGCCCGTCCGGTCGGCGAGGTCGACGAGCCGGCGGGCGCCGTCCACGGTGTAGTCGAGCGGCTTGTCGACGTAGACGTCGACACCGGCCGTCAGCAACTGCTCCACGATCGGGACGTGCTGGCTGGTCGCGGCGTGCACGAACGCCGCCCGGATCCCGCTCCCGATCAACTCCCCGAGATCGGTGAAGCGGTGCTCGGGCGCGATCCGGTGGACGTCGCCGAGGCGATCGAGCTTGGCCCGGTCCCGGGTCATCAACCGCAGGTCGAGGCCCGGCATCGCTCCGAGGACGGGCAGGTACGCCTTCTGGGCGATGTCACCGAGGCCGATGACCCCGACCGGGAGCAGGGTGTCGGGAACAGCGGTCGAACTCATGAGGTCTCCAGTGGTGCGCTCGGTCATCGGCCGTACCCACCCTATTCACCAGCTCCCGTACGCCACCAACCCGTCGCCAGTGGGGCGGGACGCGAGTACACCTCCTTCAGGATCAGATCCACCCTTCTTCCCAGGCACGGCGAGCCGCTTCGTGGCGGGTGCGGACAGCGAGTTTGGTGATGGCACCGGAGAGGTAGTTGCGGACGGTGCCGGGAGCGAGATGGTGCTGTTCGGCGAGGGCGCTGACGGCGTGGCCGTGGTGGACGGCACGCAGGACATCGAGTTCGCGGGGGGTTAGAGGACAGGGGGTTTCGGTGAGGGCGTGGGTGGCGAGCTGGTGGTCGATGTAGCGGCCGCCGGTGTGGATGTCGCGCAGGATGTCGGCCAGTTGGGTGGCGGGAGTGGTTTTGGGGACAAAGCCCTGGATGCCTGCGGCCAGAGCGCGACGCAGGACGCCGGGCCGGGCGTGACGCGTGACGAGGACAGTGGGGATGGGGCGGTGGCGGCGGATCTCCTGGGCGGCGGAGATGCCGTCGAGGTGGGGCATCTCCAGGTCCAACAGGGCGATGTCGATCGGGTGACGGGCGGCGGCCTGGACTGCCGTGAGGCCGTCAGGAGCCTGGGCGGTGACGGTCAGGTCCGGTTCGAGGTCGAGGAGTGCGGCGAGGGCGCCGCGGGTGAGGTCTTCGTCATCGGCGAGCAGGATGCGAATCACGCGGGGTCTCCCGGTGGGTGTGGCCGACCAGTTCGAAGTGGCCGCCGGGGTGGGTGGCGATGCGAATGTAACCGCCGATGGCGTGGAAGCGTTCCTGCAGTCCGGCCAGGCCGCTGCCGGGGTCCGCAGGGTGCGACGGGGCACCGTCGTTGCGCAGCAGGACGCGGGCCTGACCCGCGGCAGCGGTGATGGTGATCTGGCAGTGGCGGGCACGGCTGTGGCGGAGGATGTTGGTGATGCCTTCGCGGACCAAGGCGGCGAAGGCCGGCTGGAGCTGGTGAGGGATGCGTGCGGCGTCTCCGTCGATCGCGGTGCGGATTCCGGCGGCTTCCAGGATTCCCGCGGCGTTGGCCAGTTCGCTACTCAGGCTGGCGCGCCGGTAGCCGTGGACCACGGCCCGGGACTCCTCGAGTGCGGAGCGAGCCAGTTCGGTGATCTCCCGGACGTGCGCGCGCGCCTCGTGGTCACTGCGGCCGATCAATCGCTCGGCCAACTCGCCCTTGAGTGTGATGGCCTGGAGCCGGTGGCCCTGGAGATCGTGCAGATCTGCGGCGAACCGCAGCCTCTCCTCCGCCACGGCCAGGGTGGCCGTGGTCTCGCGGACGTGTTCGGCCTCCAGGACCGCCCGCCACAGCCGGGCCACCATCAACTCCACCCCGGCGATGAACAGCACCATCCCCGCACCGGTCGCCGCCGGCACCCCGGGCAGGTAGGGGTTGTCCTGGCGCCACTGCGCCACTGCCTCACCCAGCACCGCACAGCCCAGCGCGACTGTCGTGAGCAGCCGGCGGCGCGCCCGAGCGGGCAGGGTCAGGGCCATCGCCGCTGCCATGGCCCCCGGCAGCATGGCCCAGTCGAGTGCGGTGTACGGACGGACCGCCATGTCGCCCCACGTCGCGATCGCTGCGGCCAGCAGCAGGAGGCTCCACCGCCCCTCGGCGGTGGCGGAGCCATGGCGGGGGACCTGGCCGGCGAGGCCACCCGGCACCGCCCGGCGGATGAGCCGAGTGTGCTGGACCGCGACGGCGACGAGCACCGGAGCGACCAGTGCCTGGTGTCCGGGGCCGAGGTTGAAGACGAGGTCGTTCGCGGCCAGCAACAGCCATAGGGGCCCCAGAGCGAGCAACGTCCAGTGGGTGAGACGGCCCAGCCGCCCCGGATCGACCGTACCGGACCCCATAGGTGAGGTGATCATGTCCGGCCACCCTAGAGTCAGCCTCGGCTCGCTGTCTGCGACCGAACCAACCAAAAGATGACAGTTGTCATAGGCGAACCATGACACGGCCCGCCCGACTCATGTCATCAGCCACTACTGGCGACCGGTGCGCCACGACAAGACTCTTCATCACCGGACCACGGAGGTATCACGGTCCGGGCGCCTACCGGCCCCGGCCAGTGCGAACCCACACCACACGATCTCCGAGGAGCCTCCGGACAAGGGTCCTGCCGCAAGGCCCGAAGCATCCACAAGGACGCATGCGCACCAGCAGTCCGCACGTACCCCTGCACGAGGCGCGCGCACGCACGCCTCGTCCTTGTTTCCGCGCCCGCTGGAGGAGCACAGATGACCACCACCCGCAAGCCGCGCCGGCGCACCCTCGCGGCCTCGGCCACCACCGCCATCGCGGTGGGCCTGTTAAGCCTTGGCGCCGCCCCCGCCGCCCACGCCGACACCCTCCCGACCCTCTGCAACCCCGCTGTGGACCACGCCACCACGGAACCCTTCAACCTGCAGATCACCCCCATCGTCACCGACTTCCTCATCTACAACGTCGCCCCGGGCACCACCGGACAGCACACCGACACCCTGACCAGGGTCAGCTCGGTGACCACCACCGTCGACAACAAGACCGAGATCACCGCCACCGCGAGCGCGCTGTTCGCCAAGGTCGAGGTCAAGGTCGGCTTCTCGGTCCAGAAGACCACCTCCAGCACCACCAGCCAGACCGTGAGCGACGTCTGGAACCTCAAGGACCCCGGGCGCTACGGCCTCTACCGCGGCACCAGGGTCGTCACCGGCCAGTACGTCACCCGCATCTGCGCCCAGACCGGCCCCACCACCGGCATCTGGGTCACCACCCAGCCCACCCCCGGGACGTTCACCACCTACGAGTCCCCGGAGATCGGCTCGGTCGGCTGCGCCCCCGCCGAACCGGCCGCCACCGTGCGCCGGACCGCCCAACTCCTCATCAGCAACTGCTGACCGTGCCCACCGATCTGACGACGGAGGAACCCGTGACAAACCCGCTGCGCCACGCCACCACCCGCCGGGGCACGGCGCTACGCGCCCTCGGCGCCGCCGCCCTCGCCTCGCTGGCCGGCCTCACCCTGCTCGCCGGCCCCGCGTCGGCCGCGACCCAGGGGCTGGCGTCGAGCGAGTGGCACGGCTACGTCTGCGACGACGGCTACTACCGGATCAAGACGCCGTTCGGACAACTCGTGGAGAAGAACATGGCCAGCTCCTGGGGGCAGGTCATCCAGAACCCCGACACCGGTGGCTACAACCAGCAGTGGAAGCTGTGCCACTACAACTCCGACAACCAGTCCTTCATCTTCCGCAGCCGGCTGAACGAGGACGACTGCCTGGGCCACTGGAAACGGAACCCGAACGACCCGAACGAGGGGAACAGCGACGGCGCCCCCTTCAACGTGTTCGACTGCTCGGGGTGGATCTACGGCAACCAGATCTTCTCGCTGATCCACCCCTCACCCGGCTCCAGCGAGGTGCTGCTCCGGATCGGGCACAGCGGGAGCTTTGGCACCGTCGCCGACCCGGCCGGCTCCGCAGGTTCGGCCGTGAACCAGTACTCCTACCGGGCGACCCTGTTCACGTTGGAGCACCTCGCCGCGTGACGGCCCCCGCCCCACCCCGGGGCCAAGCTGTGCCTGCGGTCGAGAACCGAGGCGGCGCTCGTCTCCACCCTGCACGCCGAGGAGTTGGCGGGCGGGACGGCCTGGGTGCTGGGCGCCGCCGGCTGAGCCCGCACTCGCACAACGGCGCCGGGACCGTACGGGAGGAGATCCCGTACGGGCCCGGCGCCGTGCCGTCCGCGGGCCGGCGGGCGGCCGGGTCGGCGGCTCAGGGGATGAGGGCGCCGACCCCTTCGACCAGCAGCATCCAGGTGGGCTGCCCGCCGGTGCCGAAGGCGGAGGCGAGGACGTACCCGATCGCGGCGTCGGCGGGGCGGGCGGGGGCGTCGTCCCGCCACTCCACGATGACGATCTGGTCGCCGTCGCAGGAGAAGTCGCCGAGGCGCTTGCCGTCGCGGATGAGCCGGCTGCTGGGGATGGAGTCCGGGACGAGGACGTAGACGGCGCCGTCGTACGTGGTCTCGACCCGGTAGGACTTCCGGCGGAGCTTTCCCCGGCCCGGCCGCAGCGGCACCGGCGAGCCGTCGACGGTCAGTGTCAGGTGGGCGGTGTCGCGGGTGCCGATGGCGATCTGCGGGTCCGGCTCGCTGCCCGGGTCACGCTCCAGGACGGCGGTGGGGATCCGCTCCCCGGAGACGGTCACCCGGTCCTGGCCGTCGACGCGGACGGTGATCTCGCCGAACAGGGTGTCCTCGGTGGTGAAGGGGGCGGGCGCCGGAAGGTCGGTCATCTGTGATTCCTTTGGTGGGTCGTAACTCCGGCCTTCCGGAAGAGAATTAGCGGGCCGGAATTCGCGGGCCGGGGTGATTCTCTCATTCGGCGGAGAGGGATTCACCCTATGGTGGGTGCCAGTTGACTTCCCGCCGGCTCGCGGTGGAAAGCACGGCGGTCGAGCAGTTCCCGGTGGGCACGACGATCCCGACAGGCCGGCTCCGCACGCCCCACCAGTCACTGCTGGACCTTCCAACTCTCCTTTACCACTTAATAGTTGTTCCATCCAATGGCAATGGAATCCCCTAGGCTTCGATCCACCCGGTGCCCGGCGCGGCGCACCGGACGACAAGGGGAGGACATGATGAGGACCCCGGCAAGCGCGTTACGGCGCGGATCCCGCTGGACTGTCTCGGCGGCGACGGCGGTGGCCCTGCTGCTCGGTGGGGCGGGTGTCTCGGGGGCCTCGGGGGCGGCCCCCTCCGGCGTTCCCGACGGCCCCGTCTCCGGCGTTCCGGGGGCCGTCCGGCTCGCGGAGTTCACCTGGGAGAAGGTCACCGAGGCGGTCAGTGCGGACGGCCGCACGGTCTACCTCGTGCTGACGGACGTGGTCGGCGGGCGCCAGGGCGTGTACCTGTCCACCGTCGACACGCAGACCGGCACGGTGAGGGCCCGCCTCCCGCTCGGCGACCCGGCACCCTACGGGCGGCCGGCCCTCAGCCCGGACGGCGACCGGCTGTACGTCGGAGTCGGCTCCGCCGTCTACGTCATCGACACCGCGACCAACACGGTCAAGGCCCGCGTCGCCGCGCCGGCGCAGCAGCTCCCGGCGGGCTGGACCCCGGGCGCGGCGACCAGTCTGGCCACCGACCCGGACGGCGAGACCCTCTACGTCGGCCAGTCCGGGCCCTCGGGCCCCGCCGGGCAGGAGGAGCCGGGCCGGATCCTGGAATTCTCCACCGGCGACCAGGAGTTCATCGACCAGACGGCGGTCACCGCCCACACGGTCAACGATCTCGCCGTCCTGCCCGACGGGAGCTCCCTCTACGCGGGCACGAACCTCGACCTGCTGCGCCTCGACATCAGGACCGGGCTCGGCACCGCCAAGGTCGTCGACCCCGGCGCCAAGGACGAGCTGGCGCTCTCCCCCGACGGCTCCTTCCTGCTCGCGCTCGGGTCGGTCCGCACCTACTCCGTGGGCATCGGGCTCGACACGGGCACGGACAAGGTGCGCTACCTCATGAAGTACGGCTCCGGCTACTTCGAGTACCACCACCCGGCGATGAACACCGACGGCAGCCGCGTCTACCTGCTCGGCGGCCCCTCCTACACCATCCCCGTCCCGCTGTACACGCTCGTGCCGGGCGAGAACCGGTTCGACCAGAGCGTGCGCCTCTCCGTCCCCGAGACGTACATCCACGCCCTCGCCACCGGGCCGGACGGCCACTCGCTGTACGTCACCGGCTGCGTGTACTCCGACTCGGCGAAGGGCTGCTTCCTGCGAACCCTGCAGATCTGACGCCGCGCCGGTCCGAGCACGCGGGCGGCCCGTACGAGCACCTGCTCGCACGGGCCGCCGCCGTTTCGCGCGGCGGTTGACCTCAACCGGCCCACCACCACCGCCGGTACGACCCAGTCCACCACGGCGATCAACGGGGTGCTGAGCCGGCTCAACGCCGTCGCCCCCGGCTCGTCGACCAGCTTCACCAGTCCCGGCCAGACCTCGCACTCGCTCGGCGGCGTGCCGCTCGGCGTCGCGACGGACTCCGGCGGACAGCTGAAGAACTACCCGAACCTGTTCGTGGTGGACGGCTCGCTGTTCCCCGGCGGCGGGCTCCAGGCGACCCCGCCGGCGCTCACCATCACCGCGCCGGCCGACCGCCTGATATCCGGCATCGCCGGCTCGGCGATGGTCACCGCCTCCTCCTCGGCCGCCGCGGGCATGGCATCCGCGGCCGCCTCCGACACCTCCCTGCGGTAAGGACGCGTCGTCAAACCCCCACCCGCGTGACGGCATTGGACACGCACCCTGAGACTGGTCCGCAAGGCGCCCGGTGCCCGCGAGGTCTCGCGGGCACCGGGGCCGACCAGCCTTCATCAGGCCGCGGCATCCCCCGCGCGGCCTGTTCGCACTGATCGGAGAACCATGACCACCAGGAAGCTCGGCACCAACGGCCCGCTCGTCTCCGCCCTCGGCCTCGGCACGATGGCGATGGCGGGCAGCTACGGCGCAGCCGACGAGCAGGAGTCCGTGGCCACCATCCGCAAGGCCCTCGACTCCGGCATCAACCTGATCGACACCGCCGACTTCTACGGCCCGGGCACCGCCGAGCAGATCACCGGCCGGGCGATCGCCGGGCGCCGCGACGAGGTCGTGCTGGCCAGCAAGTTCGGCATGCGCACCCTGGAGGACGGCCGCCGTGTCGTCGACGGCACCCCCGCGTACGTCAAGGAGGCGGTGGAGCTGTCGCTCTCCCGCCTGGGCACCGACCACCTCGACCTCTACTACCTCGCCCGGGTCGACCCGAACGTCCCGGTCGAGGAGACCGTCGGCGCGCTGGCCGAGCTGGTCGAGGCCGGCAAGGTCAAGCACATCGGCCTGTGCGAGGCGGCCGCCTCGACGCTGCGCCGGGCGCACGCCGTGCACCCGATCACCACGCTGCAGACCGAGTACTCGCTGTGGGAGCGCCACGTCGAGGACGAGATCCTGCCGACCGCGCGCGAGCTCGGTGTCGCCCTGGCCGCCTACCGCCCGCTGGGCAGCGGCTTCCTCGGCGGCAGCTTCAACTCGCCCGAGGACCTCGACCCGTCCGACTTCCGCCGCCACGACCCGCGGTTCCAGGGCGAGAACTTCACCCGGAACAAGGCGATCGCCGACGCCGTCGCCGTGGTCGCCGAGGAGAAGGGCGCCACCGCCGGCCAGCTCGCGCTGGCCTGGGTGCTGGCCCAGGGCGAGGACGTGGTGCCGCTGTTCGGCGCCCGCCGTCCGTCCCGGATCGAGGAGAACGCCGCCGCGGCCGACCTGGAGCTGAGCGCCGAGGACCTCAAGCGGATCGCCGACCTCGTCCCGGCGACCGCCGGCGACCGCTACGCCGCCCCGCTCCTGGCCACCATCGACCGGGGCTGACCCGAACGGTCCGGGGGCGGCCGCCCAACCCCCCAAAACAGGCCCCCCCCCCCCGACACACCCCCCACCCCTAAAGAGCCCCCCCCCCACCCCACCGAAACGAGAACAACCCAGAAACCCAAGCCCCAACCCCCAACA
>NZ_JBHXTQ010000070.1:39459-46294 GCF_042677305.1 Kitasatospora sp. NPDC127121
GCAGGACCTCCTCCCCGCCCGCTCCCCCCCCCCCCCCTGGGCCGCCCCCGCCGGGGGGGGGAAGCCCTGGGGGCGGCGCGGGGGGCGGCGCCCCCCCTGCCCCGGGGCCCCGCCCCCGCCACCACCACCCACTCGTGAGACGGACCACCACCACCCACTCGTGAGGGAGCAACAGCCGTGACCAGTGGGCAGGACGCCGAGAACGGGCCGACCGCGAGGGGTTCCGGGCCCGTCCGGCGCAACCGGTAATCCCACGTCCACGGCCTCCCGTCAGCTGGTTCTCCGGCACCGAGTCTGCCCGCCTCGTCTCGCGGCGCGCCAGTGATCCCGCCATGTCCGGATCGTGAAGTTCTCACACTCCCGCCCGGTGGGATCCCGGGTTGCCCGGTTGGCCACTCCGGGGGACGAACTTGTTCGTTACGAACATGTTCGTTACCGTGGAGGAGCGGGCGGCGAACCCACGCCGACCGACACGGACCGACACCGACCCAAGGAGTGGCCATGACCGTCCAGCACGTTCCCGTCGCCGTCATCGGAGCCGGGCTCGGGGGCCTCGTACTCGCCCGGGTCCTGAACGTCCACGGCATCCGGGCCGCCGTCTTCGACCTGGAGCCCTCGCCCGAGGCCCGCACTCAGGGCGGCCTGCTCGACATCCACGACGACTCCGGCCAGCAGGCCCTGCGCGACGCCGGGCTGCACGACCGGTTCCTGACCCTGGTCCACGCGGGCGGCGAGGCCCTGCGGGTGGTGGGGCCGGACGGCGCCGTCCGGCTGGAGCAGGAGGACGACGGCACCGGCGGCCGCCCCGAGGTCGACCGGGGCCGCCTGCGCGACCTGCTGCTGGACTCCCTGCCCGCCGGCACCGTGCGCTGGGGTCGGAAGGTGGTCCGCGCCCACCCGCTGGGCGACGGCCGCCACCAGGTCGCCTTCGCCGACGGCACGGCCGTCACCACGGACCTGCTGGTCGGGGCGGACGGCGCGTGGTCCCGGATCCGGCCGCTGCTGTCCGACGCCCGGCCCGCCTACACCGGGGTCTCCTTCGTCGAGGCCGACCTGCACGACGCGGACACCCGGCACCCCGAGGCGGCCGCCCTGGTCGGCGGCGGGTTCTTCCTCTCCGTGGCCGAGGGTCGCGGCTTCCTCGCCCACCGCGAGGGCGACGGCAGCATCCACGTCTACACCGCCGTCCGGGCCGGCGAGGACTGGCTGGACGGCATCGACACCACCGCCCCCGACACCGCCAAGGCGACCGTGCTGGCCGGCTTCGACGGCTGGGCCGACGGCCTGCGGGCCCTGCTCGCCGACGCCGACGGCGGCCTCGTCCCGCGCCGGATCCACGCCCTGCCCGTCGGCCACCGCTGGGACCGCACCCCCGGCGTCACCCTGCTCGGCGACGCCGCCCACCTGATGTCCCCGTTCGCCGGCGAGGGCGCCAACCTCGCCATGCTCGACGGCGCCGAACTCGGCAAGGCCCTCGCCCACCACCCCGGCGACCCCGAGGCCGCCCTGACCGCCTACGAGCGCGCCCTCTTCCCGCGCAGCGAGGCCTCGGCCGCCGCCTCCGCCGCCGGCCTGGAGCTGATGTTCGGCCCCGACGGCCTCCAGGGCCTGCTCGACCAGTTCACCGCCCCGGACCAGCCCGCCCCGGCGGGCACACCCTCGGCGAACTAGTTCGTCACGAACACGGTCGCTAGGCTGGCCGGTATGACGAGCTCCCCCTCCCGACCCCGCAGCCGCCGCGAGCGGCCGGCGAAGCCCGCGCTGAGCCACGAGGCGATCGTCGCCGCCGCCGTACGGGTGCTGGAGGCGGAGGGCCTGCCACGGGTGACCATGCGGCGGCTGGCCCAGGAGCTGGACACCGGGCCGGCCTCGCTGTACGTGTACGTGGCCAACGCCGCGGAACTGCACGCCGCGATCCTGGAGGAGTTCCTCGGGGAGGTGGACCTGAGCCCGGTGACGGCGGCCGGGGACTGGCGCGAGCGGTTGGCCGCCGTCCTCAACTCCTGCACCGGGGTGCTGTTCCGGCACCCTGCGCTCGCCCACGCCGCACTGGTGGCGAGGCCGTCCGGGCCGCACTACCTGGCCCTGGTGGAGGCGGTCCTGGCACTGCTGCACGAGGGCGGGGTGCCGGACGGGCAGGCGGCCTGGGGCGTGGACGTGCTGCTCCAGGTGGCCACCGCCACCGCCGCCGAGCAGTCCGCCCGGCAGGGCGAGCAGGCGGAGCGGGAACACGGCGCGCTCACCGACGCGCTCCGCGCGGCGCCCGCCGCCACCTACCCGAGGATCGCCGCACTCGGGGACGACCTGGTGTCCGGGGCGCCGGAGGACCGGCTGTCCTGGATGTTCCGGGTGGTCGTCAACGGCACGCGCACGACGCCCCGACCCGCCTGAGCCCAGGCGCCGAGCGCAGGCCGGTCCGGGCTCAGGCGCCCGCCGCGGCCGCCTCGGCGAGGGCGTCCAGGACCGGGCGGATCAGCGGGTGCCCGTCGGCGCCCGCCCGGACGGCGGCGAAGACCCGGCGGGTGGCGAGCTCGCTGTCCACCGGCCGGACGGCGATCCGGCCGAGGTCGACGCCGCGCAACGCCGAGCGCGGCACGAGGGCGACGCCGGCGCCCGCCGAGGCGAGGGCGACGACGGCCCGGAAGTCGTCGGAGGAGTGCACCAGGCGCGGCTGGAAGCCGGCGTGCTCGCAGGCCAGCAGGACGACGTCGTGGCAGGGGTTGCCGGGGTAGGGGCCGATCCACCGCTCGTCGGCCAGGGCCGCGACGGCGAGCGGACCGCCGTCGGCGGCCAGCGGGTGGCCGAGCGGCAGCACCGCCTCGAACGGCTCGGCGTACAGCGGGACGCGGGTGAGCCGGGCGTCGTCGGCGCGCGGGGCGCCCCGGTACTCGACGGCCACCGCGAGGTCGGCCCGGCCGTCGAGGACCATCGGCAGGCTGGCGTCGCCCTCCGCGTCCAGCACCTTGAGCCGCACCCCGGGCGCCTGCGCGGCCAGCAGCCCGATCGCCGGGGCGAGGACGAGCGCGATGCCGGTGGCGAAGGAGGCGACGGTGACCTCGCCGGAGACGCCCGCGCTGTAGGCGGCGAGGTCGGCCTCGGCGCGCTCCAGCTGGGCGAGCACGGCGTCGGCGTGGCCGAGCAGGATCTCCCCGGCGGCGGTCAGCCGTACCCCCCGGCCCTCGCGGGCGAGCAGGTGGTGGCCGGTCTCCTGTTCCAGGGCGGCCAGCTGCTGGGAGACGGCGGAAGGGGTCAGGTAGAGGGCGGCCGCCGCGGCGGTCACGGTGCGGTGGTCCGCCACGGCCCGCAGGGTCCGCAGCCGTCGGGCGTCGATCACGGACCAATTCTGCCAGCGTGCCGGGGCGGTCCGGACCGGGCCCGGAGTCGGGGCGGGGTTCGGGCCGGGGTTCGGGCCGGGGCCGCGAAAGGGGCGATACGACCGGTGGCGTATTTCCGGACGAGATCGCTTCTCCCGGTTGACCACCCGGCCCGGGCGGCGATTGGCTCTTCCCCAGCCGGGCCACGGGGGTGACGAGGGCCCGGCGCCGTCATCAGGGGAGGATGTCCATGACCACCGCACGAACCCGCCGTTGGCTGGCCCATACCGCCGGCATCCTGGTGGCCGCCGCCGTGGCCGGGGCCGCGATGCCCGCCGCCGAGGCCCGGCCGCTCAAGGGCGACACCTCCCGGGTGAGCGAGGGGCCCAAGGGCGAGCAGCTCGACGGCACCTCGTCCGCGCTCGGGCTGAGCGCCGACGGCCGCTCCGCGCTGTTCAGTTCGACCGCGACCAACCTGCTGCCCGGGGCCGGCACCCCGAACTCGGACGAGGTCTACGTGCGGGACCTGCGCAACGGACACGTCGAGCGGGTCAGCGTCGCCGCCGACGGCTCCAAGCTGGACGCCGCCACCAACCAGGCCGCGATCAGCGGCGACGGCCGGTACGTGGCGTTCAGCACCGCCGCCACCAACGTGCTGCCCGGCCAGCCGAAGCACGGCAGCGACGTCTTCGTCCACGACCGCTGGACCGGCCGCACCGAGCTGATCACCGCCGCCGGCCCGGCGAGCACCGACGACCAGAGCATCCGCACCGCCGACAGCCCCACCCTCAGCTGGGACGGCCGCTTCGTCGCCTACGCCTCCAGCCGCACCGACCTCGCCCCGGGCGTGAAACGCGGTAAGAACAACATCTACGTCACCGACCGCTGGACGCACACCACCCGGCTGGTCACCTCCGGCACGGAGGGCGAGGGCGCCGACAACAACTCCTTCAGTCCGACGATCAGTGCGGACGGCTCGACGGTCGGCTTCGGCTCCCGGGCCGGAAACCTGCTCCCGGGCACTCCGGCCCCGGCCCCGACCTCGACCCCGACCACCGACCCGACGCCCGGGGCCGGGGCACCCCAGCTGGCCGGGCCCAAGTTCTACCCGTACTACGTCTGGAAGGCCGGCACCGGCAAGATCGCCGGCGCCAGCCTGGACGACACCGGGGCCCTGAGCGACGGCGGCCGCGACGGCCGGCTCAGCCCGGACGGCCGCTACGCGATCTACAGCCTCCCGGTCTTCATCGGCGGGGCACCCGCCCCGGCCCACGGCATCCGGATGGACGTGTACGTCCACGAGCTGGCCACCGGCAAGATCACCAAGGTCAACACCGACCTGCCGGGCACCACCGCCAAGTGGTCCTCGTCCGGTGGCGTCATGACGCTCGACGACCGCTGGGTCTACTTCGACTCCGCCGCCGAGAACCTCGTCCCCGACGACACCAACTCGGCCAGCGACGTGTTCCGCCGCGACCTGTGGACCGGGCGGATCGAGCGGGTCAGCCTCACCCGGAGCGGCGGGCAGAGCACCGCCTCCTCCTACGGCCCGTACGTGGACGCCACCGGCGACACGGTGATCTTCGACGCCTCGGACGGCGACCTGGTGCCGGGTGACACCAACACCTTCCTGGACGTCTTCCTGCGCCGCCTGTGACGTCCTGACTCCCCTGCCGCATACGTCCGTTGACGTATTTTCGGCCGAGATCACCCGTGGGCGTTGACCACCGGCCCTCCCGACGATTGGCTCTCCCGAAAGCCCGTCGCCGGGAGGGAGCCCGGCCGGGCGACCCCCGGGGAGGCAGACGTCATGACACGCAGCACCCGTACCACCCGCAACCGGTGGCTGGCCGGCGGCGGCAGCATTCTCGCGGCCACCGCCGTACTCGCCGTGACCGCCGCACCCGCCCAGGCCGACCGGGCGCCGCGCGGCACCGTCCAGGTCAGCGTCGGGGTGAACGGCGCCGCGCCGGACAACCAGTCGTGGAGCCAGGCGATCAGCGCCAACGGCCGCTACGCCCTGTTCACCTCCTGGGCCACGAACCTGGTGTCCCAGCCCGCGAAGAGCGCCCGCGACGCCTACGTCCGCGACCTGAGGACCGGCCGCACCGAGCGGATCAACCTGGCCGCCGACGGCAGCGCGCTGAACGGCTTCACCGACAACGTCGCGATCAACGCCGACGGCCGCTACGTCGCCTTCGACAGCGACGCCGAGAACGTGGTGCCCGGCATGCAGGTCCAGGGGCGCGACGAGGTGTACGTCCGCGACCGGAAGACCGACCGCACCGAGCTGATCAGCGGCGGGCTCACCGGCACCGACACCGACAAGTTCCACGCCTCCTACGCGCCCTCGATCAGCGCGAACGGCCGCTACGTGGTCTTCGGCTCCAGCCGCAAGGACCTCGTCCCCGACCTCCAGGGCGGCGACCCCTCGCTGGCCAGGCCCTACACCTGGGACTACAACATCTACGTCACCGACCGCTGGACGGGGAAGACCAGGCTGGTGACCCGCGGCGTGGACGGCAAGCCGGGCGACGGCATGTCCCTCAACCCGACGATCAGCGCGGACGGCCGCACCATCGGCTTCACCTCCATGGCCGACAACCTGCTGCCCGCCGACCAGACCCCCGCCCCGGCCGGCGGGGGCGCAGCCGCCCCCGCCGACGTGGAGCTGGCCCCGGGCGTCGCCCCGGCCCTGCCCCACAGCGCCCAGAAGGGCCTGGCCCCGAACCTGGCCCGGCCGGTGACCGCCCCCTACTACACCTACGACGTGCAGTCCGGCCGGATCTCCGCCGCCAGCCTCGACCTCGACGGCAAGCTCGGCGCCCCGAGCTTCGGCGCGACGATCAGCCCCGACGGGCGGCGCGCGATCTACGCCCTGCCCGAGCCCGGCGGGTCGACCGGCGGCCACCGGTTCCACACCGTGCTGTACGTCCGGGACCTCGGGAAGGGCACCGTGACGAAGATCAGCGGCGGCCTGCCCGGCACCACCTCGGTCGGCTCCTCCGACCACGCCCGGATCACCGCCGACAACCGCTGGGTCTACTTCGCCTCCGCCGCCGACAACCTGGTGGCGGGCCCGCAGCACCCGGGCTGGGACGTCTACCGGCACGACCTGCGCACCGGCCGCACCGAGCGGGTCGCCACCGCCGCGGACGGCTCGCTCGGCAACGGCACCTCGGCCGATCCGGTCGTGGACGCCCGCGGCCGCACGGTGGTGTTCAGCTCGACCAGCGGAAACCTGCTCGCCGGCACCGGCGGCCCGGCGACCACCGACTCCCAGGTCTTCGCCCGCGCCACCGCGCACCACGGCCACGGCGACGTCCAGGGCGACGACCAGGACCAGGACCAAAGCCAGGACCAGGGCCAAGACAGCGACGACTGACCGTCAACCGCCGCTCGCACCGTGAACCGCGTACGGGGGCGGGACGTCGGCCGGGCCGGCGTCCCGCCCCCGAAGCGGGAGGGTGGGGCAGATGGTTGGTGGGCCGTGCGGTGGGGGCGGATCGATGCGCCCCCAC
>NZ_JBHXTQ010000071.1:0-45900 GCF_042677305.1 Kitasatospora sp. NPDC127121
ACCTCCCCACCGGCGGCCGGGCGCCGGCGCCGCTGTGGACGCTGGGGTCGCTGCGGCGCGGCAACCTGCTGGAGACGACCGCCATCCCGGAGATCCGCTGCCAGGCCGACGACCTCGCCCTGCTGCTGGGCCGCAGCACGGTGGGGACGCCGAGCGGGCCGGGAGCGCCGAACGGAGCGGTACCGGCCCGCTGAGCGGGCACGCACGTCAGCGGCCCGCGGCGCGACCGGACGCGCCGCGGGCCGCGGTCATACCCGGCCGGGCCCGGTCAGGCCTGGTCGGTCGTCGAGAGCGCCACCACCTTCGTCACCGAGCCGTCGTCCCCGACGACGTCGCGCAGGTGCCGGAAGCCCAGCCGTCGGGACATCGCCAGGCTCGGGGCGTTCTCCGCGCCCACCATGCCGTAGACCTCCTTGAGGCCCAACTCGTCGGCGGCGTACCGGATCAGGCCGCGGACCACCTCGGTGCCCAGGCCCCGGCCCCAGAACTCCGGGGCGAGGGCGGTGACCAGCTCGTGGCCGTCGACGTTCCCGGTCTTCTTCACCTCGGCGTGGCCCGCGTACCTCCCGTCCAGCCACAGGCCCCACACGTCGAAGAGCTGCTGCGGGTACACGTCGGTCAGGATCGCGCGGAACAGCGCGCGGATCTGCGGCTCGGGCACCAGGTCCTGGCCCATCCAGCTGCACACGTCAGCGTTGCGGAGGAGGGAGACGAAGGCGTCCTCGTCCTCGGCCCGGTAGGGGATGAACTCCAGGTGTTCGGTGCGCAGCGAAGGGGTCACGGTCAGCTCCTCGGGGTTGTCGTGGGACGGAAGTACTGCGGCCGGTCAGGATCCGGCGTTCTCCATGCGCTCGCGCAGGCTCCGCGGCCGCATGTCGGTCCACACCTCGTCGACGTAGGCGGTGCACTCCGCCTCGGTGCCCTCCTGGCCGACGGGCTGCCAGCCGGCGGGCACGTCGAGGTCGACCGGCCAGAGGGAGTACTGCTCCTCGTCGTTGCGCAGCACCTGGTAGCGGGTGTTCTCGTCCATGTCGTGCTCCTTCGTCGTTGTCGGGTTTCCGGCGGTGGTCATGCAGCGGTGGTCTTGCGGCGGTGGTCTTTTCAGCGGCGGGTGGGCGGCCGTCACCGCCCTCCCCGGGCGTGCCGGGCGATGTGCCGCAGCGCCACGGCGAACTCCTCGGCCACCCGGCGCACGGTCGCCGTGTCGTGGAGGGCGGGGCGGTGGTGCCAGGTGAAGGCGAGGCGCCCGTGCTGCGCCGCGCCCACCACCTCCACCGGGTGCGAGCCGCCGTCGCGGGGGTCGTGGTCCTGCCCGAAGGAGCCGTGCTCGGCGCGGACCAGGCCGTCGCCGGCGGTCTCGGGCCGTGCGTCCCACTGGCCGAGGTAGTTGAAGACCACCTGGCCGTGCGCGCCGGCGGCGAGGCGCTCGCGGACCTCGGGCGGGCCGAAGGTGCGCAGGGCGCCGAAGCCCAGCCCGTTGCCCGGCACGGCGCGCAGCTGGCGGCGGATCGACTTCACCAGGGCGCGCCAGTCGCGGTCCGGGCCGAGGTCCTCGGGGTCGGGGACGTGGAAGGTGACCGGGTGCATGGTGGTGAACCAACCGACCGTGCGGGACAGGTCCACGCCCTCCACGACGTCCTCCCGGCCGTGCCCCTCCAGGTCCAGCCGGATCCGCTCGTGGCCGGTCCAGCGGGCCAGTGCCAGGGCGAGGGCGGTCAGCAGCACGTCGTTGACGCGGGTGCGGTAGGCCGCCGGGGCTGCGCGCAGCAGTGCCTCGGTGTCCTCCTCGTCCAGTTCGACGGTGACCGTCGCGGTCTCGGCGGCACCGGGCTCGGCGGGTCGGCCGGGCAGGGCCTCGGCGGCGCTCACCGCCTCGTCCCAGTAGGGCAGTTCGTGGTCCAGGCCGCCGTCGGCGACATGGGCCGCGAGCCGGAGCGCCCAGTCCCGGTAGGAGGTGCCGCGCTCCCCCAGCGTGATCGGCGTGCCCAGGGCGGCCTGCCGGTAGGCGCTCTCCAGGTCGTCGCGCAGCAGGCGCCAGGAGACGGCGTCGACGACCAGGTGGTGGGCGACCAGCAGCAGGAGCGCCGGGCGGTCCGGGGCGCCGGTGAACAGGGCCGCCCGCAGCAGCGGGCCCCGGGCCAGGTCGAAGCCGCCGTGCAGTTCGTCGGCCGCCTTGGACATCGCCGCGTCGGCGGCATCGGCGCTCTGCCCGGCCAGGTCGTACCGGACGAGGACGTCCTCGGCGGGAGCGGGCGGCGGGTTGAACTGGTGCCAGCCCGTCTCGTCGTGGGTGAAGCGCAGGCGCAGGGCGTCGTGGTGTTCGAGCAGGGCGTCCAGCGCGGCCCGCAGTGCCCGCGGGTCGGGGTCGGCGCCGAGTTCGAGCAGGGTCGACTGGTTGAAGTGGTGGTGGGCGGCGCGCGGGGTGGTCAGGAACCACTCCTGGATGGGGGTGAGCGGCACGTCCCCGGTGACCGGGCCGTCGTCCTCGCGGTCGGGGGCGGTGCGCACCACGGTGGCCAGTTCGGCCACCGTCTGGTGGGTGAACAGCTCCCGGGTGGCGAGGTACAGGCCGTCCCGGCGCAGCCTGGACACCACCTGCATGCTGAGGATGGAGTCGCCGCCGAGCAGGAAGAAGTTGTCGTCGGCGCCGACCTCCTCGATGCCCAGGACGTCGGCCCAGATCCGGGCGATCCGGCGTTCGGTGTCGGTGCCCGGCTCCCGGCGCGGACCGGCCGCGGCCTGCGCGGGCCCGGGTTCGGGCAGGGCCCGGCGGTCGAGCTTGCCGTTCGGGGTGAGCGGCAGCCGTTCCAGCGGTACGAACACCGACGGGACGAGGTGCGGCGGCAGCAACCCGGCCAGGTGGGCGCGCAGTTCGGCGGCGGGCAGGCCCGCAGCGGCCCCGCCGTCGCCGTCGTCCTCCGGTGCGGCACCGCCCGGTGCGGCACCGCCCGCCGGGACGACGTAGGCGACCAGCCGGCCGGCTCCGGAGCCCGTACCGCTCCCGGGGGCGTCGGCGCGCACGGTGACGACGGCGTCGCGCACCAGGGGGCTGCGGCGCAGCGCGCTCTCGATCTCGCCCGGTTCGATCCGGAAGCCGCGCAGCTTGATCTGGTCGTCGACGCGGCCGGCGAAGCGCAGTTCGCCGTCGGCGTCCCGGTGGGCGAGGTCGCCGGTACGGTACATCCGCTCGCCCGGCGCGCCGAAGGGGTCGGCGAGGAACCGCCCGGCCGTCAGCCCCGGGCGGCCGAGGTAGCCGCGGGCGAGGCCGGGGCCGGCCAGCCAGAGCTCTCCGGTCACGCCGGGCGGCACCGGCCGCAGGGCGGCGTCCAGGACGTAGCTGCGGGCGGCGCCGCCGGGGCGGCCGATCGCGGGTGTGCCGGTGCCGGGCGACAGCGGGCCCGTCCAGGTGGCGACCACGGTGGCCTCGGTGGGGCCGTAGGCGTTGATCATCCGGCGGCCGGGGGCCCAGGTGTCGACCAGGTCGGCCGGGCAGGCCTCCGCCCCGACGACCAGGGTGCGCAGGGCGGGCAGGGTCGCGGCCGTCTCCGGGTCCACGGTGGCCAGGGCCGCCGGGGGGATCAGGGCGTGGGTGATGCGCCGTTCGGCCAAGACCTCGGCCAAGCGCTCGCCGACGAGCGGCCCCTCCTCCCCCGTGACCAGGGTGGCCCCGCTGAGCAGGGAGACGCACAGCTCCAGGACGGAGGCGTCGAAGCTGGGCGAGGCGAACTGGAGCACCCTGGCCCCGGGGCCGGCGGCGTACTGCTCGGCGGCGGCCGCCGCGAAGGCGGCGAGTCCGGCGTGGGTCACCAGGACGCCCTTGGGCGTGCCGGTCGATCCGGAGGTGTAGATGACGTAGGCCGGGTGTCCGGGGGTGAGCGGGGTGGCGCGGTCGGCGTCGGTCGGCGCGGTGGCGCGGTCGGTGTCGGTGGCGCGGTCGGTGGAGCGGTCGGTGGCGCGGTCGGCGTCGGTGGGCGGGGTCTGCGGCCCGTCGGCGGACCACACCTCGGCCGGGTCGTCGAGCACCAGGTGGGCGCCCGCGTCGCGCACCATGAACTCCCGCCTGGGCGCCGGGTAGTCCGGGTCCACCGGAAGGAAGGCGCCGCCGGCCTTGGCCACGGCGAGCTGGGCCACCACCGCCGCCGCCGAGCGGGGCAGGGCGAGGGCGACCAGCCGCTCCGGCCCCACGCCGCGCCGGATGAGCCGGTGGGCCAGCCGGTTGGCCGCCCGCTCCACCTCGGCGTAGCTCAGCTCGCGACCGCCGTCGAGCAGCGCCACCGCGTCGGGGTTGCGGGCGGCCTGGCGCTCGAAGAGTTCGGCCAGGGTCGCCTCGGGGACGGGCCGGAAGGTGCCGCGCGCCCGGTCGAGTTCGGCGGCCAGCTGGTCGCCGCCGGCCAGCGGCAGCGCGCCGATGGCGCGATCCGGGTCCTCGGCGACGGCGGTCAGCAGGGTGGCGAGCTGGCCGGCCATCCGCTCGGCCGTGGCCGGGTCGAACAGGTCGGTGTTGTAGGTGATCAGGCCGTGCAGCGCGCCGGAGTCGGCCTCCGCGAACTCCAGCGCGAGGTCGAAGGCCGCCTGCGTGGTGTCGGTCTCGACGTCGGTCACGTGCAGGCCCGGGAGGTCGAGGTCGGCGGCCGGGGTGTTCTGGAGGACGACCAGGGCCTGGAAGAGCGGGCTGCGGCTGGTGTCGCGCACCGGCTGCACCTCGTCGACCACGCGCTCGAACGGCACGTCCTGGTGGGCGAAGGCGTCCCGGACGGTCTGCCGGACCTCGCCGAGGAAGTCGCCGAAGGGCTGCCCGGGCTCCACCCGCGAGCGCAGCACCAGGGTGTTGACGAAGAAGCCGACGAGCCGCTGGGTCTCCGCCTGCTCGCGGCCGGAGGTGACGGTGCCGACGGCGATGTCCTGGTCGCCGCCGAGCCGGGCGAGGTAGGCCTGCGCGGCGGCGACCAGGGTGGTGAACAGGGTGGCGCCGCGCTCCCGGCCGACCCGGGCCAGTCGGCGGGCCGTGTCGGCGGGCAGCTCCAGGCGGGCGGTGGCCCCGTTGGTGGTGCGCACGGCGGGCCGGGGCCGGTCGGTGGGCAGGCGCAGCGTCGAGACGTCGGCCAACTGCTCCTTCCAGTAGGCGAGTTGGTCGGCCCCGGAGGCGCCGACCGTGCGCTGCCAGTGCGCGTAGTCGGCGTACTGCACCGGCAGCGGCGCCAACCGGCTTTCCCCGGAGCCGAGTTCGACGCGGTAGAGGTGGGCCAGATCGGTGAGCAGGACGGCGGTCGACCAGCCGTCGGTGACGATGTGGTGCAGGGTCAGGGCCAGCACGTGGTCGCCCTCGGCCAGCCGCACCAGGGCGGTGCGCAGCAGCGGTCCGCGGCGCAGGTCGAAGGGGCGGGCCCGCTCGGCGGCGAGCAGGCCGCGCAGGGCCGCCGCCCGCGGCTGCGCCGGCAGGCCGGACAGGTCGTGCAGCGGCAGCGGCACGTCCTGCGGCGGGTGGACGAGCTGGACGCCGTGACCATCGACGCTGTCGAAGGTGGTGCGCAGCGACTCGTGCCGGGCCGCGAGGGCGCGCAGGGCCGCGCCGAGGGCGTCGGTGTCCAGGGCGCCGCGCAGGCGCAGCGCGAGCGCGGTGACGTACTCGGCACCGCCGGGCGCGAACTCCTCCAGGAACCACAGGCGTTGCTGGGCGTACGACATCGGCGCGGCGCCGTCGCGGGCGACCGGGAGGACGGGCGGGCGCCCCTGGCCGCCCGGGCGGCCCTGCTCCTCGGTGAGCAGGCGGGCCAGGCCGGCCGGGGTGGGGTGGTCGAAGACGGCGCGGGGGGTGAGGTCGGCGCCGAAGGCCTCGGCCAGGCGGGCGGCGAGCCGGATGCTGAGGATGGAGTCGCCGCCCAGTTCGAAGAAGCCGTCCTCCACGCCGGGCGGCCGGATGCCCAGGACGTCGCCGAAGACCTCGGCGGTGCGGCGTTCGGCGTCGGTGCGCGGCTCGACCCGCGCGCGGCGTCCGCTCCCGTGCTCCTCGTCCGGCGCCGGGAGGGCCGCCCGGTCGACCTTGCCGTTGCGGCTCAGCGGGAGGGCGGCGAGCGGGACGAAGGCGGCGGGGACGAGGTAGTCGGGCAGCGCGCGGGCGGCGAAGGCCCGCAGTTCCTCGGGTTCGTCGCCCGCCGGGCCGACCAGGTAGGCCACCAGGCGCCGGGCGCCGGGCCGGTCCTCGCGGGTGACCACGGCGACGTCGGTGACCTGGGGGTGGCGGGCGAGCGCGGCCTCCACCTCGCCGGGTTCGACCCGGAAGCCGCGGATCTTCACCTGGTCGTCCGCGCGGCCCAGGAACTCGACGGTGCCGTCCGGGCGCCGCCTGGCCAGGTCGCCGGTGCGGTACATCCGGGCGCCGGGCGGTCCGGAGGGGTCGGCGAGGAAGCGGGCCGCGGTCTCGCCGGGCCGGCCCAGGTAGCCGCGGGCCACGCCCTCGCCGGCCACGTACAGCTCGCCCGCGCAGCCCGGCGGGACGGGCCGCAGGAGCCGGTCGAGGACGTGCACGCGGCGGTCGTCCAGGGGGTGGCCGATCGGCAGGGTGTCGGGCACCGCCGCCGCCTCCGCGACGGCGTGGGCGGTGGCGAAGGTCGTGGTCTCGGTGGGCCCGTAGCCGTCCACCACGGTCAGCCCGGGGCAGGCCGCCAGGACGCGGCGCACCGCGGCGGCGGGCACCACGTCCCCGCCGGTCCACAGCGTGCGCAGGCCCGCGAAGCAGTCCGGCGCGTCCTGGGCGAGCAGCCGGAAGAGCCCGGCGGTGAGCCACAGCGCCGTCGGCCCGTCCGGTCCGGCGAGCCGCCGCAACAGGGCGGCGTCCACCGGCCCGGCGGGGGCGACGAGCACGCAGCCGCCGCCCAGCAGCGGCGCCCAGACCTCGAAGGTGGCGGCGTCGAAGGCGACCGGCGAGTGCAGCAGCACCCGGGCGCAGCGGCCGTCGGCGAAGCGGCTGTCGGTGGCGAGCGAGGCCACGTCGCGGTGCCGTACCGCCACCGCCTTGGGCACCCCGGTGGAGCCCGAGGTGAACATCACGTACGCCAGCCGGTCGGGGTCGGCGGGCGGCAGGGCCGCCACCGGCGCGGCCGCGCCGGTGCGCGCGGCGGCGACCTGCTCGGCGGTGAGCCGCAGGGCGGCGCCGACCTGGTCGAGCAGCGCGCGGCGGCGCTCCTCGGGGGCCCGGAGGTCGACGGGCAGGTAGGCGCCGCCCGCCTTGAGGACGGCCAGCTGGGCGGCGACGAGTTCGGCGGAGCGGTCCATCAGCAGCGCCACCCGGCCTTCGGGGGCCAGGCCGTCGGCCAGCAGCCGGGCCGCCAGGCGGTCGGACCAGTCGTCGAGCTGGCGGTAGGTCAGTTCGCGGTCGCCGTCGCGCACGGCGGGCGCGCCCGGGGTGCGCCTGGCCTGCTCGGCGAAGACCTGGAGCGGGCTGCGCGGCGCCGCCGGGCGGGCGGTGCCGTGCCAGGAGGCCAGCTGCTCCCGGTCGGCGGGGGTGAGCTGGTCCAGCTCGGCGAGGTCGCCGTCGAGGCCGTCGGCGAGGGCGGTGAGCAGCAGGACCAGGCGGTCGGCCGCGCCGTGGGCCGTCCGGTGGTCGAAGAGCGCGGGGTCGTAGGCCAGGTCGAAGCCGAGCCGCTCGGCCAGGTGGGCGCGCAGGCACCAGGGGAAGGTGGTGGCGTCGTCGGCGCGCACCTCGACCACCCGCACCCCGGTCCGGTCGGCGGCCGACTCGTCGACGGGGTAGTTCTCGAAGACCGCCATGCTGTCGAACAGCGGCTCCCCGGTGGGCAGGTCGCTCAGGGCCTGGACGCGCGGCAGGGCCAGGTGGTCGAAGCGGCGGCCGTCGCTCTGGCGTTCCTGGAGCTCCCGCAGCCAGGGCAGCACACCGCCCGAGGGGATCGGGACCCTGGTCGGCACGGTGTTGATGAACAGGCCGATCATCGACTCGACGCCGGGCAGTTCGGCCGGGCGCCCTGACACGGTGGTGCCGAAGACCACGTCGTCGCCGCCGCTGTAGCGGGCCAGCAGCAGCGCCCAGGCGCCCTCCACCACGGTGTTGACGGTCAGTCCGGCAGCGGCGGCGTTCTCGCGCAGCCGCCGGGAGAGCGTCTCGTCCAGTTCGCGGTGGGCGGCGGCGCTGGAGCGGGCGCGGTGGGCCCGGGTCGGCGGGCGGTCGTACGGCAGCGGGGTCCGGCCGGTGAATCCGGCCAGCAGGCCGCGCCAGTGGGCCTCGGCCGCCTCCTCGTCCTGGTCGTGCAGCCAGCCCAGGAAGTCGGCGAACGGCCGTCGGACCGGCCGGGGCGCCTGCGGGCCGCCGGTCAGCGCGGCGTACTCCTCGCACACCTCGGTGAGCAGCTGCCCGGTGCTCCAGCCGTCCAGGATCAGGTGGTGGGTGGACCACAGCAGCAGGACCTCGTCGCCGGGCAGCGCGGCCAGGGTCAGCCGGGTGAGCGGCGCGGTGGCGAGGTCCATCCCGGCGGCGCGCTCCTCGGCGAGCAGCCGCTCCGTCCGGTCGGCGCGCTGCCCGGGCGCCAGGTCGCGCCAGTCGAGGTGGCGGACGGGCAGTGCGGCGTGCCGGGCGACCACCTGGACGGGGTGCGGCAGGCCGCGCCAGTGAACGCTGGAACGCAGTGCCGGGGTACGGTCGGCGACCAGTTGCCAGGCCTCGGCGAAGGCCCGCGGGTCGGCGACGCCGGCCAGGCGCACCGCGATCCGGTCGACGTAGGCGCCGTCGGCGTCGACGAGCCCGTGGAAGAGCATGCCGGACTGCAGCGGCGTCAGCGGCAGCACGTCGTCGGTCTCGCGCCCGTCGCCGACGAGCCGGTCCAGCCGGTCCTGGTCGAGGCCGGCGAGCGGGAAGTCCGACGGGGTGCGGCCGCCGGCGTCCGGGCGGGCGCAGTGCGCGGCCAGCTCGTGCAGCGCGGCGCCCATCTCCTCGGCGAGCCCGCGGACGGTCGCCTCGTCGTAGACGGCGGCGGGGTAGGTCCACGCCAGTTCGAGGCGGCCGTCCTGGACCGCGCCGATGATGTCCAGCAGGTAGGGGCGGGGCTCGTCGGGGTCGGTGTCGCGACCGGCCGGGGGCAGCGCGCCGCGGACCAGGCCGTCGGCGCCGCCGCGGGTGTCCCACTGGCCGTGGTAGTTGAAGCCGATCTGCGGCGCCGCCGCGCCGGTCAGCGGGCCGTCCGGCCGCAGGTGGCGCAGCGCGCCGTGGCTGAGTCCGCGCAGCGGGACGGCGCGCAGCTGCTCCTTGACCGAGCGCAGGGTGTCGTGCCACCCGGCGTCGGGGTCGACGCGCAGGGCGAGCGGGAACTCGGCGGTGAACCAGCCCACCGTCCGGGAGAGGTCCAGGTCCTCGAAGAGGTCCTCGCGGCCGTGCCCCTCCACTCCGACCAGCACGGTGTCCCGGCCGCACCAGCGGGCCAGGGTGCGGCCCAGGGCGCTGAGCAGGACGTCGTTGACCTGGGTGCGGTAGACCTCGGGGACGCGGCGCAGCAGTGCCTCGGTGGTCCGCTCGTCCAGCGTCACCTGGACGGTGGCAGCGGTGGCGTGGGTGTTGGGGGCGTTGGTGTTCGGGGCAGGGGTGTTGGGGGCGTCGGTGTCAGGGGCGGGGCGGCCGGCGGGCAGGTCGGCCGGGGCCGCGCCGGTGCGCGTCCAGTGGCCGAGGTCGCCGTCCAGGGCGCCGGCGCGGGTGTGCCGCTCCAGCCGGGTGGCCCAGCGGCCGTAGGACGTGCCGGTCGACGGCAGGGCGACGGGGGCTCCGGCGCGGGCCGTGCGGTACGCCGCTTCGAGGTCGGCCAGCAGGATGCGCCAGGAGACGCCGTCCACGGCCAGGTGGTGGACGGTGAGGACGAGTTGGCCCGGCTGCCGGGGGCCGCGGTCGAAGAACAGGGCGCGCAACACGCGGCCCTCGACGGGGTCGAGGGAACGCTGGGCCTCGTCGGTGGCGCGCTGGACCTGCGCCTCCAGGTCCTGGCCGGTGAGGTCCGGGTGGCTGACGTCGTGCCGGGTGAAGACGCCGTCCGCCCCCTGGGGAAGCACCTCCTGGCGCCAGCCGGCCTCGGTGCGGTGGAAGCGGGTGCGCAGGGCCGCGTGGTGCTCCACCAGGGCCAGCACCGCCCGGCGCAGGGCCGCCGGATCGGCGCCGGGGGCCAGCTCCAGGCGCTGGGTCATGGTGAAGCGCAGGGTGTCGCCGGGGCGGCGGCCGTCGAGGTACCAGTGCTGGATCGGGGTGAGCGGCGCCTCGCCGGGCTCGGCTTCGCCGACTATCTGATGCTCTGCCGGATCTCCTGCGCACAGCGCGAGTTCGGCGATGTTCTGGTGGCGGAAGACGTCCTTGGTGGTGAGGGCGAGCCCGGCGGCGCGGGCGCGGGAGACGATCTGGATGCTGAGGATGGAGTCGCCGCCGAGCGCGAAGAAGTTGTCCCGGGTGCCGACGCGCTCCACGCCCAGCACCTCGGCCCAGATCGCGGCGAGCCGTTCCTCGGCACCGGGCCGCGGCGCGACGTACGGGGTGGTGCGGTCGGGCTGGGCGGGCGGCGCGGGCAGCGCGCGCCGGTCGGTCTTGCCGCCGGTGGTCCGGGGTATTCGGGCCAGCGGGACGAACGCGGCGGGCACCAGGTGGTCGGGCAGCGTCCGCCGCAGCCAGGTCCGCAGTTCCTCGGCGGTCGGCACGCGGCGGCCGGCGGGCACCGGGTAGCCGACGAGCACCGTACGGCCGGCGTGCTCGCGTGCGGCGACCGCGCAGTCGGCGACGTCCGGGTGGGCGAGCAGGGCGGCCTCCACCTCCCCGGGCTCGATCCGGAACCCGCGGACCTTGACCTGTTCGTCGGCGCGGCCCCGGAACTCCAGTTGCCCGTTCGCGTCCCAGCGGGCCAGGTCGCCGGTGCGGTACATCCGGGCCCCGGGCGGGCCGTAGGGGTCGGCGAGGAAGCGGGCGGCCGTCAGTCCGGGCCGGTTCAGGTAGCCGCGGGCGACCTGCTCCCCCGCCAGGTACAGCTCCCCCGGCATGCCGGGCGGCACCGGCCGCAGGGCGCCGTCGAGCAGGTAGGCGCCCAGGTTGCGGCCGGGGCGGCCGATGACGGGGCGCTCGGGGTGGTCCGCGCACCGGGCGTAGGCGGCGTCGACGGTGCACTCGGTGGGCCCGTACATGTTGTAGGCGGTGACGCCGAGGTCCGCGTGCGCCGCGCACAGCTCCCGCCAGGTGGCGGCGGGGACGGCCTCGCCGCCGACCAGCAGCAGGCGCGGGTGGTGCGGGCCGGGGGCGAGCAGTCCGGCGGCGGTGAGTTCGCGCAGGAAGGAGGGGGTGACGTTGACCAGGTCCAGGCGGCGGTCGACGACCTGGGCGCAGAAGGCCTGCGGGTCCAGCCGGACGTCCTCGTCGATCAGGTGGAGCTCCTGGCCCAGTGCGAGCAGCAGCGGGCCCTCCCAGCTGGTGTCGAAGGAGAAGGAGGCGCTGAGCGCGGCCCGCAGCCGCGTCCCGTCGGCGGTGTGCGGCGCGACCAGGCCTTCCTGGTGGTCCCGGCAGAGGTTGACCAGCTGGCGGTGTTCGACGACGACGCCCTTGGGGCGGCCGGTCGAGCCGGAGGTGTGGACGAGGTAGGCGGCGTGCTGCGGCAGCAGGGGGGCGGTCCGCTCGGCGTCGGTCAGGTCGTGGGCGGGCAGCGCCGCCCACGGCACCTCGCGCAGGGCCTGCCCGGTCAGCACCACCCGGGGCCGGGTGTCGTCGAGGAGGAGGGCGGCCCGCTCCTCGGGCAGGTCAGGGTCGACGAAGAGCAGGGCGGCGCCCGCCTTGAGCACCGCGAACAGCGCGACCAGCAGGTCCGAGGTGCGCGGCAGCCGGACCGCGACCACCTGTTCCGGGCCGGCGCCGAGGGCGGCGAGGTGGCGGGCGAGCCGGTTGGCCCGCGCGTTGAGGGCGGCGAAGTCGAGGGTGGCGTCCCGGGCGACCAGGGCGGTGGCGTCCGGGGTGCGGGCGGCCTGCGCCTCGAACAGGGCGGGGAAGGTGGTGTCCGGCGCAAGCAGCGGCGCGCCCCGCCCCTGCCGCAGCACCCGGCGGCGTTCGTCGGCCGTCATCAGCGGCAGCGCCCCGACGGCCGTGTCCGGCGCCTCGGCCACGGCCTCCAGCAGGGTGCCCAGCCTGCCGGCCAGCTGCTCGGCGGTCCGCGCGTCGAACAGCCCGGTGTTGTACTCCAGGTAGCCGGTCAGGCCGCCGTCGCGCTCGACGAAGTCGAAGGAGAGGTCGAAGGTGGCGCCGTGGACGGGCGGGGTGACCGGCTCCACCGTCAGGCCCGGCAGGTTCGGCACCTCGGCGCCGAGGTTGTGCAGGGCCACCATGACCTGGAAGAGCGGCGTGCGGCTGGTGTCGCGCTCCGGCTGGAGGGCGTCCACCAGCCGTTCGAAGGGCACCTCCTGGTGGGCGAGCGCCTCCAGGACGGTGCCGTGGGCGGCGGCCAGCAGTTCGCGGAACGACAGCTCCGGCCGGACGGCGCCGCGCAGCACCAGGGTGTTGACGAACATGCCGACCACGTCGTGGAGTTCGCCCTGCTCGCGGCCCGAGGTGACGGTGCCGACCGCGATGTCCTGCTGCCCGGACCAGCGGGCGAGCAGGACCTGGCAGGCCGCCAGGAGCGTGGTGTAGAGGGTGCCGTCGGCCTCCCGGCCCCGTTCGCGCAGCCGCGCGGTCAGCCCTGCGGGCAGGGTGAAGGCGACCAGCGCGCCGTCCCGGGTGCGCACGGCCGGGCGCGGCCGGTCGGTGGGCAGCTCCAGCGGGGTCAGGCCGTCCAGGGCCCGGCGCCAGTGGGCGAGGTCCGCCTCGGCGAGGTCGGTGCGCGCGCGCTGCCAGGCCGCGTAGTCGGTGTAGCGCACGGGCAGCACGGGCAGCCGTGGCGGGCGCCCCTCGCGGGCCGCCGCGTACAGCTCGCCCAGGTCACGGCCCAGGACGCCCATCGACCAGCCGTCGGTGGCGATGTGGTGCACGGCCAGCGCGAGCACGTGCTCGTCCGCGGCCGTCCGGACCAGCCGGGCCCGCAGCAGGGGCCCGGCGGCCAGGTCGAACGGGGTGGCGGCGATCCGCTCCAGCAGCGCGTCCAGGGCCGCCGGGGGCGCCCCGGCGAGGTCCTCGCACGGCAGCTCGACCGGCTGCGGCGGGCGCACCACCTGCCGGGCGCGGCCGTCCCGCTCGGCGAAGGTGGTCCGCAGCGCCTCGTGCCGGGCGACCAGGGCGTCCAGGGCGGTGCCCAGCGCGGCCCGGTCGAGCGCTCCGCGCAGGCGCAGCACGGACAGCGAGGTGTACTCGGTGCTGCCCGGCTCGAACCGGTCGAGGAACCAGAGCCGCTGCTGGGCGTACGACAGCGGCGGCTCGGCCGCCGGGTCCGCGGCCGGGATGACGGTTCGTCCAGGGGACGCCCCGCCCGGCTCGCCGAGCGAGCCGAGGGAGCCGGGCGAGCCGAGGGCCTCGGCCAGGTCCGCCAGAACCGGGTGGGTGAACAGCAGCCGGGGCGAGAGCTCCGCCGACCCGAAGGCCGCGCGCAGCCGGGCGGTGACCCGGACGGCGAGGATGGAGTCGCCGCCCAGGGCGAAGAAGTCGTCCTCGGCGCCGATCTCCCCGGTGTCCAGGACCTCCGTCCAGGCCGCGGCGACCAGCCGCTCGGCACGGGTGCGGGGCGCGGTGCGCTGCCGGCCGGCGGCGAAGCCCGCCGGGCCGGGCACGGGCAGCGCGCGCCGGTCGAGCTTGCCGTTGGGGGTGAGCGGCAGGGCCGCCAGCGGGACGTACGCGGCGGGCACCAGGTAGGCGGGCAGCAGCCGTTCGAGGTGGGCGCGCAGGTCGGCGGCGGCCGGGGGGTGGGCCGCGCCCGGACCGGCGACGACGTGGGCGACCAGCCGGCGGGTGCCGGAGGCGTCCTGGTACACGCCCACGGTGGCGGCGCCCACGCCCGGGTGGGTCTGGAGGGCGGCCTCGATCTCGCCGGGTTCGATCCGGTAGCCGCGGATCTTGACCTGCTGGTCGGCGCGGCCCAGGTAGCGCAGGGTGCCGTCGGCCTGCCGGCTGGCCCGGTCGCCGGTGCGGTACATCCGGGTGCCCGGGGCGCCGAAGGGGTCGGCGAGGAAGCGGGTGGCGGTCAGGCCGGGCCGGTTGAGGTAGCCGCGGGCCAGGCCCTCCCCGGCCACGTACAGCTCGCCCACGGCGCCCGGGGGCACCGGGGCCAGGTGGGCGTCGAGGACGTACAGCCGCAGGTCCGGGAGGCCGGTGCCGATCGGTGCGGGGCCGCCGGCGGCGGCGGTCGCGCGCTCCAGCGGGGCCTGGGTGACGTGCACGGTCGTCTCGGTGATGCCGTACATGTTCACCAGGCGCGGCGCGTCCTGCGGGTGGCGGTCGTACCAGTCGGCGAGGCGGCCGGCGTCCAGGGCCTCGCCGCCGAAGACCACCGTGCGCAGCGCCAGCCGGCGGGAGAGCTCGGGGTGTTCGGCGTCGGCGCGGGCCAGCGGGTGGAAGGCGGACGGGGTCTGGTTGAGGACGGTGACGCCTTCGTCCACGAGCAGCCGCAGGAAGTCCTCCGGGGAGCGGGCGGTGTCCTCGGGCACGACGACGAGCCGGCCGCCGTGCAGCAGCGGGCCCCACAGCTCCCAGACCGAGAAGTCGAAGGTGTAGGAGTGGAACAGCGTCCAGACGTCCTCGGCGCCGAAGCCGAACACGCCGCTGGTCTGCTCGAACAGCCGCACCACGTTGGCGTGCGGCACCACGACGCCCTTGGGGCGGCCGGTGGAGCCGGAGGTGAAGATGGCGTAGGCGGGGCTGTCGGGCAGCGGGCGGTGCCGGGCGGCGAGCGGGGCGGCCGGGCCCCGGGCCAGGTCGGCGCGCAGTTGCGGGTCGGCGAGGGAGAGGACGGGCACCCCGTGCTCGAAGCTCTCGGGCGGCCCGCCGGGTCCGTGGGTCACCAGGGCCACCGGTGCGGCGTCGCCCAGCAGTTGGGCGCGGCGCTCGGCGGGCAGGCCCGGGTCGAGCGGCAGGTAGGCCGCGCCCGTCTTGAGGACGGCGAGGACGGCCACGACCAGGTCGGCCGTGCGGGGCAGCGCGAGGGCCACGAACCGCTCGGGCCCGGCGCCGAGTTCGGCCAGCCGGTGGGCGAGGCGGCCGGCCCGCGCGTCCAGGGCGGCGTAGTCGAGGTGCTCGTCGCCGCAGGTGACGGCCTCGGCGTGCGGGGTGCGGGCGGCCTGCGCCTCGAAGAGGTCGACCAGGGTCCGGTCGGGGCGGCCCTTCACGGTGCCGTCCCAGTCGGTCAGCAGCCGCCGCTCCTGCGCGGTCGTCCACTCCAGGGCGCGCAGCGGCCGGTCCAGTCCGGCTGCCAGTTCGGTGAGCAGCAGGCAGAGCCGCTCGGCGAGGGTGCGGACCGTCGCGGCGTCGAACAGCTCCGGGTCGTAGGCGAGGTCGAATCCGAAGTGCCCGCCCTGGTAGGCGCGCAGGACGAGCGGGTAGTTGGTGGCGTCCCGGGAGGTGACCTCCACCAGGCGCACCCCGCTGCCGGCCGTGCGGGCGTCGTCGAAGGGGTAGTTCTCGAAGGCGACGATGCTGTCGAACAGCGTCCCGCCGGACGGCACGCCACTGAAGGCGGTGAGTTCGGCGAGGGACACGGCGGCGTGGCGCCGGGCCTCGGCCTGGGCCTCCTGGAGCTCGCGCAGCCAGTCGGCGGCGGTGCGGCCGCCGTCGACCAGGACTCTGGTGGGCAGGGTGTTGATGAACATGCCGATCATCGACTCGACGCCGGGCAGTTCGTCGGGGCGCCCGGAGACGGTCGTCCCGAACAGCACGTCCGGCTCGCCGCTGTAGCGGGACAGCAGCAGGGCCCAGGCGCCCTGCACCACGGTGCCGAGGGTGAGCCCGGCCCGCCGGGCGGTGCGGGCCAGCCGCTCGGAGGCCTCCGGCGACAGGCCCGCGGTGTGCGCGAGCGCCGAGCGGGCCCGGTGGGCCTCGCGCCGGACGCGGTCGGCGGGCAGCGGGGTGGCGGTGGCGAAGCCGTCCAGGACGCCCCGCCAGTGCGCGCGGGCGGCCGCGGCGTCCTGACCGGCCAGCCAGTGCACGTAGTCGGCGAAGGGCCGGCGCACCGCCGGTGCCGGCACGCCCCCGGTGGTGAGGGCCGCGTACTCCTCGAACACGTCGGTGAGCACCTGGGCCAGGCTCCAGCCGTCCAGGATCAGGTGGTGGGAGGTCCACAGCAGGTGCAGGCGGGCCTCGGGCAGCCGGACCAGGGTGAGCCGGGTGAGCGGCGCCGTGGCGAGGTCCAGCCCGTGGGCGAGGTCGTCCGCGCGCAGCCGGGCCAGCCGGTCGGCGCGCTCGCCCGGGTCGACCGCCCGCAGGTCCAGGTGGGTCACCGGCAGCCGGACGCCGCGGCGCACGACCTGGAGGGGGGCGGGGACGCCCTCCCACACCACCGAGGTGCGCAGCGCGGGCGTGCGGTCGGCGACCCGCTGCCAGGCCAGGGCGAAGGCGTGCGGGTCGCCCACGCCCTCCAGCAGCAGGCCGGCCTGGTCCACGTAGACGTCGTCGGGGCCGCCGACCAGGCGGTGGAAGAGCATGCCCTCCTGGAGCGGGGTGAGCGGCAGCAGGTCCTCGACGTCCCGCCCGGCGCCGGCGATCCGGTCCACCCCGGCCTGGTCCAGTCCGGCCAGCGGGTAGTCGGAGGGGGTGCGGCCACCGGCGTCGGGGCGGGCGCAGTGCTCGACGATGCCGGTCAGTGCCGAGGCGGTGGCCTGCGCCAGCGCGCGGACGGTGGCCGTTTCGTGCGCCTGGTCGCTGTAGTGCCAGGTGAGCTCCAGCTCGCCGTCGGCGACGACGGCGGAGACGTCGAGCAGGTGGTCCAGGGGCTCGTCGGCGGCGAGCTCCCGGCCCGGTACCTGGCCGGCGGGCGCGAAGTCGCCGGTCCCGGGGGCGGTCCACTGGCCGTGGTAGGTGAAGCAGACCTGTGGCAGCGGACGGCCCTTCAGGGCGCCGGCGGCGGGCTGGCCGAGCCGGGCCAGGGCCTCGTAGCTCAGGCCCCGGCGGGGTACGGCGCGCAGCTGCTCCTTGACCTGCTTGAGGGTGGCGGCCCAGTCCGGGGCGCCGGCCGGGCCGGCCGGGGCGAGGGTGACGGGGTACTGGGTGGTGAACCAGCCGACGGTCCGGGAGAGGTCGACGCCGTCGACGAGCTCCTCGCGGCCGTGGCCCTCCAGGGCGATGGTCACCCGCTCGGTGCCCGTCCAGTCGGCGAGGGCCCGGCCCAGCGCGCTGAGCAGCACGTCGTTGACCTGGGTCCGGTAGGCCTCGGGGACGCTGCGCAGCAGGGCCTCGGTGGTGGCGCGGTCGAGCCGGGTGCGCAGGGTGCGCACGGAGCCGGCCGTGGGGGTGCCGGGGTGGTCGACGGGCAGCGGGGCGGCCGGGGCCCTGGTCTCGGCGCTCCAGTAGGGCAGGTCGTCGTCGAGGCCTCCGGCCCGGACCAGTTCGGCGAGGTGGTGGGCCCAGTCGGTGAACGGGGTGGGCTCGGGCTCCAGGTGCGGGGCGTCCCCGGCCGCCGCCTGCCGGTAGGCCTGTTCCAGGTCGGCGAGCAGCACCCGCCAGGAGACGCCGTCGACGGCCAGGTGGTGGGCGGTCAGGACGAGTTGGGGCCGGGCGTCGCCGCGGGCCCGGAACAGGACGGCGCGCAGCAGGGTGCCGGTGGCCGGGTCCAGGGCGGCGCGGGCGGCATCGGCGGCCTCGGCCCGGGCTGCTTCAGGGCCGGTGTCGGCGCCGGGGGCGGGCGGGTCGAGTCTGGTCAGCAGCCCGGTGCCCGGGTCCGCGACCGGCTCCTGGCGCCAGGTGTCCCCGGCGCGGGTGAAGCGGGTGCGCAGCGCCGGGTGGGCGGCCAGGACCGCCCGCAGCGCCTGGTCCAGGGCCGGCTCGTCGAGGTCGCGCGGCAGGTCGAGCAGCATCGACATGGTGAAGTGGCGCAGCGGGCCGTGGGCGGCGAAGAACCACTCCTGGACCGGGGTGAGCGGGGCCGGTCCGTCCGCGCGGCGCGGCCGGGCGACGGCCGCGGCGGCCGGGCGGGCGGCGGCGACCAGGTCGGCGACGGTCTGGTGGCGGAAGACGTCCTGGGAGCCGATCCGCAGGCCGGCGGCGCGGGCCCGGGAGACGGCCTGGATGCTCAGGATCGAGTCGCCGCCGAGTTCGAAGAAGTTGTCGGTGACGCCGACCCGCGCCACGCCCAGCACCTCGGCCCAGATCCCGGCGAGGGTCTCCTCCTCGGGGGTGCGCGGGGCGACGAACTCCCCTTCCCGCCCTTCGCCTTCGGGGTCGGGGGCGGGCAGTGCGCGGCGGTCCAGCTTCCCGCTGGTGGTGAGCGGCAGGGTGTCGAGCGCGGTGAACGAGGACGGCACCAGGTGGTCGGGCAGCACCCGCCGCAGGGCGGCGCGAAGGTCGGCGGACGGGCGGGCCGCGCCGTCGGCGAAGACCAGGTAGGCCGCCAGCCGGGTGTGGCCGCGCGCGTCGGGCACGGCGGCGACGGCGGCCGCGGCGACCTGCGGCAGGTCGAGCAGCGCCGCCTCGATCTCGCCGGGTTCGATCCGGTGGCCGCGCACCTTGACCTGGTCGTCGGCGCGCCCGAGGTACTCCAGGCTTCCGTCGGCCGTCCAGCGGGCCAGGTCGCCGGTGCGGTACATCCGGGCGCCGGGCGGCCCGTACGGGTCGGCGGTGAAGCGGGCGGCGGTCAGCCCCGGTCGGCCGGCGTAGCCGCGGGCGACCTGGGCGCCGGCGAGGTGGAGTTCGCCGCTCACCCCGGGCGGCACCGGCTGGAGCCGGTCGTCGAGGACGTAGGCGCGCAGGTTGGGCAGCGGGCGGCCCACCAGGGGCCGGTCACCGCCCGCGATGCGGCAGGCGAGCGCGTCGACGGTGCACTCGGTGGGGCCGTAGTAGTTGTAGGCGGCGACGTCCGGGTGCCCGGCGAGTTCGCGCCAGAGCCGGGGCCCGACGGCCTCGCCGCCGAGCATCAGCACCCGGGGGCGGTGGCGCGGGTCGTCGAGCAGTCCGGCGGGCAGCAGTTGGCGCAGGTAGGAGGGCGTCAGGTCGAGGAAGTCGACGCGGTGGCGCACGACGTACTCGACCAGGGCGGCCGGGTCCATCCTGGTGGTCTCGTCGACCAGGTGCAGCGGGTGGCCGTCGGCCATCAGCAGCACGCCCTCCAGGGAGGTGTCGAAGGAGAACGAGGCGGTCAGCGCCACGCGCAGCGGCCCGCCGCCCGCGTCGGCGACGAAGCCCGCCCGGTGGGCGGCGAGCAGGTTCACCACCGCGCGGTGCGGGACGGCGACGCCCTTGGGGCGGCCGGTGGAGCCGGAGGTGTAGAGCACGTACGCGGTGTTGGCGGGGTGCAGCGGGGCGGTCCGGTCGGCGTCGCCGGGGTCGGTGTCCGGGCCGGTGTCGGGCATTGCCCGGAGCGTCTGCTCGTCCAGGACCAGGGCCGGGCGGGCGTCGTCGAGCAGGTAACGCTGGCGCTCGGCCGGCAGGGCCGGGTCCAGGGGCAGGTAGCCGGCGCCGGCCTTCCAGACGGCGAGGATCGCCACGATCATGTCGGCGGCACGCGGCAGCCGCAGCGCGACCAGCCGTTCGGGGCCGGCGCCGCGGGCGATGAGCTGGTGGGCGAGCCGGTTGGCGCGGGTGTTGAGGGTCGCGTAGTCGAGCCGTTCGGCTCCGGCGACCAGGGCCGGGGCGTGCGGGGTCAGGGCGGCCCTGCGCTCGAACAGCTCGGGGTAGCCGGTGTCCTCGACGGGCAGCGCGGTGGCGTTCCAGTCCCGGGTGACCTGCCGGGTCTCCCGGGGCGAGAGCAGCGGCAGGGTGCCGAGCGGGCGGTCGGGTTCGGCGGCGGCGCCGGCCAGCAGCAGCAGGAGCTGGTCGGCCATCCGGCGGGCGGTGGGCGCGTCGAAGAGGTCGGCGCGGTACTCCAGCAGGCCGGTGAGCGCCTCGCCGTCCGGGACGAACTCGACGCTGAGGTCGAAGGTGGCGGCCTGCCGGGGTACGGCGACCGGGGCGGCTGCCGGCCCGTGCGGGGTGGTGGCCTCGGGCGGCGCGGGGTGCAGCAGGACCAGCACGTCGAACAGCGGGTTGCGGCCCGCCTGGCGGGGCGCGCCGACCGCCTCGACGAGCCGTTCGAAGGGCGTGTCGCCGTGCGCGAGCGCGTCGTTGCCGGTCTCGGTGGCGGCCGCGAGCAGGTCGCGGAAGGATCCGGCGGGCTCCACCCGGGTGCGCAGGACGACGGTGTTGACGAAGCAGCCGACGGCCCGTTCCAGCTCGGTGCGGGAGCGCCCGGGCGTCAGGGAGCCGACGGTGACGTCCTGTTGGCCGGACCAGCGGGCCAGCAGCGCCTGGGTGGCGGCGACCAGGGCGGTGTGCAGGGTGCCGTGCCGCTCGGCCGCGAGCTCGCGCAGCCGGGCGGCGAGCGGCGCGGGGACGGTGAAGGCGTGGACGGCGCCGGGGCCGGCCTCCTCGCCGCGCCGCGGGTGGTCCAGCGGCAGTTCCGGCGGCACCGCACCGGCCAGTTTCGCCTTCCAGTGGGCCAGTTGGCCCTCCAGCCGGGCTCCGGAGAGCTGTTCGCGCTGCCACACCGCGAAGTCCGGGTACTGGACGGCCACCGGGGGCAGGTCCGGGGCGGCGCCGCGGGCCAGGGCCTCGTAGCCGGTGCACAGTTCGTCCAGGACGACGCCCATCGACCAGCCGTCGGTGACGATGTGGTGCGCCGTCACTTGCAGGACGTGCGAGCGGTCCGACTCGGGCACCAGCAGGGCGCGCAGCAGCGGCCCCTGCCGGAGGTCGAAGGGGCGGGAGTACTCCTGGAGCAGGATCGCGTCGAGGCTCTCCCCGTCGGCCGGCTCCCGGACGGGCAGCGGCACCGGACCGGCCGGCCGCACGGTCTGCACCGGGCGGCCGTCGGCCTCGTCGAAGGTGGTCCGCAGCCCCTCGTGGCGGGCCACGACGGCGGCCAGCGCCCCGGCGAGCGCCGCGCGGTCCAGCGGGCCGGTGAACCGTACGGCGACCGCGCTGTTGTAGCGGGGGTCGCCGGGGCGCAGCCGGTCCAGGAACCACAGGCGCTGCTGGACGAAGGAGGGCGGCAGCGGTCGGCTGCGGTCGGCGTGCGGGATGGACCGGTCGGCGGCGGCCCGGGCGCCGCCGGAGCGCCCGGCCAGCCGCAGGCGCAGCGCTTCGCGCAGGTCGGCGGGCAGGGCCTCGGCGCGGTCTCGCTTCGAAGGCGTCATGGTCGTCGGATCCTCACCGTTCGTCATCGTTCGTCATCGTCCGGGCCGCCGGACGCGGCGTCCTCGAGTTCGCTCAGCACCTGGTCCTCCACCAGTTCCGCCAGGGCGGCCACGGTGCGGGAGACCAGGACGTCGCGGGGGGTGAGCATGACGCCGAAGGCATCGTTGGCGCGGGAGGCGATCAGCAGGGCCCGCATGGAGTCGCCGCCCAGTTGGAAGAAGTCGTCCGTCACGCCCACGGCCGTCCGCAGGGTCTCGGCCCAGATCTCGGCCACGGCCTCCTCGGTGGGCGTGCGGGGCGCCAGCCGGCCGGGCCGCTGCTCCTCCTCGGGTGCGGGGGCGGGCAGCGCGGCGCGGTCGGTCTTGCCGCTCGCGGTGAGCGGGAAGCGGTCGAGGACGGCGAAGGCCGAGGGGACGAGGTGGCCGGGCAGGGAGCGGGCGGCCAGGGCCCGCAGTTCGGCGCCGGTCGGCGGTTCGGCGCCGGGGGCCGCGAGCAGGTGGGCGACCAGGCGGGGCAGCCCGGGCTCGTCCTCCCGCACCGTCACCACGGCGTCCAGCACGGCCGGGTGGCGCACCAGGACGGCCTCGACCTCGCCCGCCTCGATGCGGTGGCCGCGCAGCTTGAGCTGGTGGTCGGTGCGGCCCAGGTAGTGCAGTTCGCCCCGGTGGTCGCGGCGCACCAGGTCGCCGGTGCGGTACATCCGGGTGCCGGGCGGCCCGTACGGGTCGGCGGTGAAGCGGGCGGCGGTCAGGCCCGGCCGGCCGAGGTAGCCGCGGGCCAGGGCCGGTCCGCTCAGCCACAGTTCGCCGGTGACGCCGTCGGGCACCGGCCGCAGGCGGGCGTCCAGGACGTAGGCGCCGGTGCCGGGCAGCGGGCGGCCGATCGGCGGCGCGGCGCCGTCCGGGGCCAGCGGCGCGGACCAGGCGGCGACCACGGTGGCCTCGGTGGGGCCGTAGGAGTTGACCATGCGGTGGTGCGGGGCCCAGCGGGCCACCAGGTCGGCGCCGCACGCGTCGGCGCCGACCACCAGGGTCCTGAGCGCGGGCAGCGTGCCGGGGGTGTCGGCGGGCAGGGTGGCGAGGGCGGCCGGCGGCAGCAAGGTGTGGGTGATCGCCTCCGTCCGGAGCACCTCGGCCAGTTGGGCGCCGAGCAGCGGTCCGGGTGCGGGCACCACCAGCCGGGCGCCGTGCGGCAGGGACATGCACAGTTCGAGCACGGAGGCGTCGAAGCTGGGGGTGGCGAAGGCCAGCACCCGGTCCCCCGGGGCGACTTGGTAGTGCTCGGCCTCGGCGGCGGCGAAGGCGGCCAGCCCGCGGTGGGTGAGGACGACGCCCTTCGGGGTGCCGGTGGAGCCGGAGGTGTAGATGACGTAGGCGGGGTCGTCCAGGTCGAGCGGGCGGATCCGGTCGGGGTCGGCGGGGCGGTGGTCGGGGGCGCCGTCCGGCGGGGCGGCCAGCAGCGCCGCGACCTCCTTGGCGTCCAGGGTGAGCGCGGGCGCCGCGTCGCGCAGCATGAACTCGACGCGCTCGTCGGGGTAGTGGGGGTCGACCGGCAGGAACGCGGCGCCGGTCTTCGCCACCGCCAGCTGGGCGAGCACCATGTCCGCCGAGCGCGGCAGCAGGAGGGCGACCACCTCGCCGGGGCCGGCGCCGCGCGCGATGAGCCGGTGCGCCAGGCGGTTGGCGTGCGCCTCGGCCTCGGCGAAGGTCAGCTCCAGTCCGGGGGCGCTCAGCGCCGGGGCGTGCGGCCGGCGGTCCACGGCGGCCTCGACCAGGGCGGGCAGGGCCGCCGGGGGCACCGGGGCGCCCGCCGGGCGGGCCGGGCCGCGCAGCAGCCGCTCGCGTTCCCCGGGCGGCAGCAGGTCGAGGTCGTCCAGGCGGGCGGCGCCGTCCGAGCCGGCCAGCGCGGCGAGGGTGTGCAGCAGTTGGGCGGCCAGTTTCTCCGCAGTGTCCCGGTCGATGTACCGGGGGTCGTGGCCGAGTTCGACGGCGAGCCGGTCGCCGGGCGAGACGACCACGGTGAGCGGGTAGTTGGTGGCCTCCCTGGCGTCCAGTTCGCGGATCAGCAGGCCGTGGGCGCCGGCCGTCGCGTCGCCGACCGGGTAGTTCTCGAAGACCACCAGGCTGTCGAACAGCGCCGTCCCGGGCGCCAGCCCGCTCAGGCCGTGCATCGCGGCCAGCGGCAGGTGGTCGAAGCGGCGGTCCTCGGCCTGCTCCTCCTGGAGCGCGCGCAGCCAGGCGGCGCAGGGCTGGGCGCCGTCGACGGTGACGCGGGCGGGCAGGGTGGTGATGAACAGGCCGACGATGGCGTCGGAGCCGGCCAGGTCGGCCGGGCGCCCGGAGACGGTGGTGCCGAAGCACACCCGCTGCTCCCCGCTCCACCGCGACAGCAGCAGCGCCCAGGCGCCCTGCACCAGGGTGTTGAGGGTGAGGCGGTGCCGGCGGGCGAACTCCTGGAGCCGGTCCGTCTCGGCCTCGGCCAGGCGGTGCGAGAGCCAGGCGCCGGAGCGGGCCGTGTCGCCCTGGGCGGGCCTGCGGTCGTAGGGCAGCGCGGTGGTGGTGAGGTCCGCCAGGACGCCGCGCCAGTGCTCCACGGCGGCGGCGGTGTCGCGGGCGGCGAGCCAGCCGACGTAGTCCGCGAAGGGCCGGCGCTCGGGCAGGCCCGGCCGGTCGCCGCGGGCGAGCGCGGCGTGGGCGGCCAGGACGTCGGACAGGACGTGGAAGACGCTCCACCCGTCGAGCAGCACATGGTGGAAGGTCCACACCACGCGCGCCGCGTCCGGGCCGAGCCGGATCAGGTCGAGCCGCAGCAGCGGGGCCCGGTCCAGGGCCGGCGGGCGGGCCCGCTGGTCGGCGAGCAGCCGCTCCAGGCGGGCTTCGCGCTCGGCTTCTGGCAGTGCGCTCCAGTCGTGTTCGGTGACCGGCAGCGTCGCCTCCCGGTGGACCACCTGGAGGGGTACGGGCACGTCGCGCAGGACGACGGCGGTGCGCAGCACGGGGGTGCGGTCGACGACGTGCTGCCAGGCGGCGGCCAGCGGCCGCAGGTCGCGGGCGCCGTCCAGCACGAAGGTGATCTGCTCGACGTACAGGCCGTGTTCGGCCTCGTCCAGGCCGTGCAGCACCATGCCGGTCTGGGTGGGGGTGAGCGGCTGGATCTCCGTCACGTCCCGTCCGGTGCCGGCCAGTCGGTCGACGGCGGCCTGGTCCAGGTTGGCCAGCGGGTAGTCGGCGGGGGTGCGTCCGCCCGCGCCGGGTTGGGCGCAGTGGCGGACGATCTCCCGCAGCTCGTCCAGCAGTTCGGCGGCGAGCCGGGCGACGGTGGCGCGGTGGTGCACCGCGCGGGAGTACGACCAGGTGAACGCCAGCTTCCCGTCGCTCACCCGGCCGAGCACGTCCAGCAGGTGCGGCCGGTCCGCGGCCCGGTCCATGCCGCCGGTGAGCGGGCCGGCCGGGGCGTGCAGCAGGCCGCCGGGGGTAAGGGTCCGGTCCTGCCGGCCCAGGTAGTTGAAGCCGATCTGCGGCAGGCCGGGCAGTTGCTGCGGCGGGTCGGGCAGCCGGGGGTCGGCGGCGGGCCGCAGGTGGCGCAGGGCGCCGTAGCCGAGCCCGCCGCGCGGTACGGCGCGCAGGTTCTCCTTGACGGTCTTCAGGGCGGTGCCGGTGTCGGCGTCCCGGGGCACGTCCAGGGCCACCGGGTACAGCGTGGTGAACCAGCCGACGGTCCGGGAGAGGTCGACCCCGTCGAACAGTTCCTCGCGGCCGTGGCCCTCCAGGGCGACCGTGACCCGGTCCCGGCCGGTCCAGCGGGCCAGCACCCGGCCCAGGGCGCAGAGCAGGACGTCGTTGACCCGGGTGCGGTAGACCTCCGGGACGTCCTGGAGCAGCCGGCGGGTGTCCTCGGCGTCGAGGGCGAGGTCCAGCGACTCCTCGGTGGCGGCCGTGTTGGCGCCGTCCAGGTCGGTCGGCAAGGCGGTCGCGGCGCCGTCGTCCAGCCCGTACCAGTGGGCGTGCTCGTCGTCGAAGCCGCCGGCCGCGGTGTGCTCGGCGAGCCGTTCGGCCCAGGCCCGGAAGGAGGTGGTCTTGGGGCCGAGGTCGGGCCGCCCGCCCGCGCTCAGCGCGCGGTGGGCGGTGTCCAGGTCCTCCAGGAGGACGCGCCAGGACACCGCGTCGACCACCAGGTGGTGCGCGGCCAGCAGCAGGACGGGGTGCCGCTCGCCGTCGAAGCGGCACAGCGCGGCCCGCAGCAGCGGCCCTTCGGCCAGGTCGAAGCCTGCGGCCAGGCGCTCGCCCAGCTCGCGCAGCGTCGCCTCGCGCTCCTGCGCCGGGGCGGCGGGCAGTTGATGCGTGCGCAGCTCCGGCAGGTCGCCGGGCGCGGTGCCGTGCTGGCGCCACCGCCCGTCGCCGAGCGGCTGGAACCGCAGGCGCAGCGCGTCGTGGCGGTCCAGGACGGCGGCGAGCGCGGCCCGCAGCAGGGGCTCCTCGGTGTCGGGGGCGAGGGTGAAGGAGACCGACTGGGTGAACTGGGCGGTGTCCCCGCCGAGGGTGTCCAGCAGCCAGTGCTGAACGGGGGTGAGCGGGGCGTCGCCGACCACGGCGCCCTGTTCGGCGGCGACCGCCGGGCTCGGCGACTCCTCGGCGGCGAGGGCGAGTTCGGCCAGGGTCTGGTGGGCGAACAGGTGCCGGGGGGTGAGCGCGAGGCCGGCCCGGCGGGCCGCGGAGACGATCTGGATGCCCAGGATCGAGTCGCCGCCGAGCGCGAAGTAGTTGTCGTCCGCGCCCACCTCGGGCACGCCGAGCACCTCGCGCCAGATCGCGGCGAGGGTGCGTTCGGTCGCGGTGCGCGGCGGTCGGTCGCCGCGTGCGGCCGGGGTGGCCCACACCGGGGCGGGCAGCGCGCGGCGGTCGAGTTTGCCGGTGGCGCCGAGCGGCAGCCGCTCCAGCGGCACCACCAGCGCGGGCACCAGGTGGTCGGGGAGGGTGCTCCCGAGGAAGGCGCGCCACTCGACGGGGTCGGGCAGTGCGCCGTCGCGGGCCACCGCGTAGCCCACCAGGCGCCGGTGGCCGTCGTGGTCGACGACCCGGGCGGCGGCGGCCGACACCTGCGGGTGGCGGGCCAGGGCGGCCTCGACCTCGCCGAGTTCGATCCGGAAGCCGCGCACCTTGACCTGGTCGTCCGCGCGGCCGAGGTAGCCGAGGTCGCCGTCGGCCGTCCAGCGCACCAGGTCCCCGGTGCGGTACATCCGGCGCCCGGGCGGGCCGAAGGGGTCGGGCAGGAACCGGGCGGCGGTCAGGCCCGGGCGGCGCAGGTAGCCGCGGGCGACGCCGGTGCCGGCCAGGTACAGCTCCCCCGGCGCGCCGACGGGCACCGGGCGCAGCCGGTCGTCCAGGACGTAGGCCCGGGCGCCGCCGACCGGGCGGCCGATCGGCGGGTCCCGGTCGGGGTCGGCGGGGTCGCAGGCGAAGGCGGTGGCGTAGACGGTGGCCTCGGTGGGGCCGTAGATGTTCAGCACCCGGCAGCCGGGGACGGCCTCGCGCAGCCGGCGCACGGTCCGGGCGGGCAGGGCCTCGCCGGCCAGGACGACGGTGTCCGCGCCGAGGTGCACGGCGTCCTCCGCGAGGAGGCCGCCCAGGGCGGAGGGCACCGCGCTGAGCAGGCCGGCCCGCCACGGCCCGGGGCGCTCGGCCAGGGCCAGCAGGTCCCGGACGAGCTCCACGCAGCCGCCGGCGAGCAGGGGCGAGAAGATCTCGAACACCGACACGTCGAAGTTGAGCGAGGTGGCGGCCACCACGTGGGCCAGGCCGTGGTCGGCGAACTCGGCGGCGGCCCAGTCGGTCAGGGCCAGCACCGAGGCGTGGGCGACCACGACGCCCTTGGGGCGGCCGGTCGAGCCGGAGGTGTGGATGACGTACGCGGGGTGCTGTGGCAGCAGGGCGCCGAGCCGTTCGTCGTCGCGCACGGCGTCGGGGCGGGCGGCGGCGAGCCGTTCGGCGCACCCGGGGTCGTCGAGCACGATCCGGGTGAACGGGCCCGCCGGCAGCCGCCCTCCGGTCTGCGTGTCGGTGACCACGGCGTCGGGGCGGACGTCCGCGAAGAGGAACGCGATCCGCTCGGCCGGGTACCCGGGGTCGACCGGCAGGTAGGCGGCGCCGCTCTTGAGCACCGCCAGCAGCGCCACGGCCAGGTCGGCGGTGCGGGGCAGCGCGAGCGCGACGAACCGCTCGGGCCCGGCGCCGGCCGCGATCAGCAGCCGGGCCAGCCGGTTGGCCCTTTCGTCGAGCTCCCGGTAGGTCAGCAGCACGTCGCCGCAGCGGACGGCCGGGGCGTCGGGCGTGCGGGCGGCCTGCCGGGCGAAGGCCTCGGGCACGGTGTCCTGCGGTGCCTCGACCACCGCCCCGCCGAAGCGGTCGACGAGTTCGCGTCCTCGCAGCGGGTCGAGCAGCGGCAGCTGCGCCGCCGGCCGGTCGAGGCCGGCCGCCATCGCCGTCAGCAGGGTGTGCAGGCCCGCCCCGAGCGCCTCGACGGTCGCGGTGTCGAAGACGGCCGGGTCGTGGTCGAGGCTGACCGCGATGGCGTCACCGGGGGCGACCACCACGCCGAGCGGGTAGTTGGTCGGCTCCAGGACGTACTCGGTCTCGACGCCCAGGCCGTGCCGGGTCAGCGCCTGCGCGTCGAACGGGTAGTTCTCGAAGACCACGATGCTGTCGAACAGGGCTGTGCCGCCCGGCAGTTCGCTCCAGTTCTGGAGCTGCGCCAGGGAGACGGCGTCGTACCGGCGGGCCTCCGACTGGGCGTCCTGGAGCTCCCGCAGCCACTCCAGCAGCGAGCGACCGACGTCGATCCGCACCCGGGTGGGCAGGGCGTTGATGAACAGCCCCACCATCGAGGTGACGCCCGGGAGTTCGGCGGGCCGGCCGGAGACGATCGTGCCGAAGACCACGTCGTCCCCGCCGCCGTAGCGGGAGAGCAGCAGCGCCCAGGCGCCCTGGAGCACGGTGTTGACGGTCAACCCGGCCTGCCGGGCGGTGGTCCGCAGCCGCTCCGACAGGTCGTTGTCGAGGGTCACCCGCACCGATGCCGAGGAGGAGGCGCGGTGCGCCTCGGCCGGGCGCCGGTCGCGGGGCAGTTCGGTGGGGGCGGGGAACCCGGCCAGGGTGTCGCGCCAGTACCGCTCGACCCGCGCCGGGTCCTGCCCGGACAGCCAGCGCAGGTAGTCGGCGAAGGGGGCGCGCACGACCGGGTTCGGCCGGCGCCCGGCGGCCAGGGCGGCGTAGCGCTCGCACACCTCGTCGAAGACCTGGGCCGCGCTCCACCCGTCGAGCAGGACGTGGTGGAAGGTCCACACCACCCGCACCCGGGTCGGCGACAGCCGGACCAGGGACAGCCGCATCAGCGGTGCGGCGGCCAGGTCGAGGCCGGCCGCGCGGTCCTCGGCGAGCAGCCGGGCGGTGTCCCGCTCGATCCGGTCGGCCGGGCGGCCCGTCCAGTCGTGGTGGGTCACCGGGACGGCGGCCCGGTGCTGCACGACCTGGAGCGGCTCGGCGGTGTCCTGCCAGGCGAGCCGGGTGCGCAGCACCGCGTTGGCGTCCACGGTCTGCTGCCAGGCGGCGGCCAGGGCGTGCGGGTCGGTGACCCCGGAGAGGACCAGCTGGACCTGGTTGACGTAGGTGTGGGCGTCCGGGTCCAGCAGGCTGTGGAAGAGCATGCCCGCCTGCATCGCCGTCAGCGGGTACACGTCCGCGACGGAGCGGCCGTCCCCGGCGATCCGGTCCACCGCCGCCTGGTCCAGCCGGGCCAGCGGGAAGTCGGCGGGGGTGCGGCCGCCGGCGCCGGGCTCGGCGCAGTGGGCGACGAGGTCCTCCAGGGCGCGCAGCATGGCGTCCGCGAGCGCGGTGACGGTCCGTTCGTGGTGCCGGCCGGCGCTGTAGTACCAGCCGATCTCCAGCCGGTCGTCCTCGACCCGGGCGACGACGTCCAGCAGGTGCGGGCGCTCGGTGCCGGGCGCCTCCGCGCCGCCGAGGCCGCCGGGGACGGCGCGCACCAGGGCGGCGCCGTCGGCGGACCAGTCGAAGCGGCCCAGGTAGTTGAAGCTGATCCCGGGGGCCGGGGCGTCGGCGAGCTGTTCGTCCCGGGCGAGGTGGCGCAGCGCGCCGTAGCCGAGGCCGCGCTCCGGCACCGCCCGCAGCTGCTCCTTGACGGCCTTCAGCGCGGTGCCCCAGTCCCCGTCCGGGACGTCGAGGGCGACGGGGAAGAGCGAGGTGAACCAGCCGACCGTGCGGGACAGGTCGACGTCCTCGAACAGCTGGTCCTCGCGGCCGTGCCCCTCCAGGCCGATCGCGACGGTGCTCCGCCCGGTCCACTCGGCGAGCACCCGGCCCAGGGCGGTGAGCAGGACGTCGTCGATCCGGGTGCGGTAGACCCCGGGGACCTTGCGCAGCAGGCTCCCGGTGCGCTCGCGGTCCAGCCGGACGGTGACGGCGCGCAGGTCGGCGGCGGTGTTGCCGCCGTCGCCGTCCACCGGCAGCGCGGCCGCGCAGTGCCGGGCCGCCGCCGCCCAGTGGGCGCGCCGGCCCGCGAAGCCGCCGGCCGCGGTGTGCTCGCGCAGGCGGCGGGTCCACTCCCGCACGGAGGTGGTGCGGGCGGGCAGGCGCAGCGGCCGGCCCTCCACGGCCTGCCGGTAGGCGGTCTCCAGGTCCTCCAGCAGGATCCGCCAGGAGACGCCGTCGACGACCAGGTGGTGGACGGCCAGCAGCAGCCGGGCGGGCCGGGTGCCGTCGGTGGTGAACAGGCGGGCGGTGAGCAGCGGGAGGGTGTCCAGCCGGAACGCGGCGTGCGCGGCCTCGGTGGCCCGGGCCTCGGCGGCCTCGGCCGCCGCCCCGTCCAGGGCGCCGAGGTCGACGACCTCCAGCAGCTCGGGCGCGGCGGCGTCCGCGGGGGCGCAGTGCTGCTGCCAGGCGCCGTCCGCCCCGGTGGTGAAGCGGGAGCGCAGGGCGTCGTGGTGGGCCCACAGGGCGGTCAGGGCGCGGCGCAGGGCCTGCGGGTCGACCTCGGCCGGCGCCTCCACCACGACGGACTGGTCGAAGGACGCGGCGTACGGCGGGTGCGGGTCGAGGAACCAGTGCTGGATGGGCGTCAGGCCCACCTCGCCGCTGACCGGTTCGGTGCCGGCGACGGTGGCGGCGGTGCCGGCGACGGCGGCCAGCGCGGCGACGGTGGGGTGCCGGAACAGGTCGCGGGGGGACAGCGCGAGACCGGCGGCGCGGGCGCGGGAGACGACCTGGATGCTCAGGATCGAGTCGCCGCCGAGCAGGAAGAAGTCGTCGTCGACCCCGACCCGCTCCACGCCCAGCAGTTCCGCCCAGATCGCGGTGAGGACGCGTTCGGTGTCGGTGGTCGGGGCGCGGTGGGCGCGGTCGCCCGCCGCCGACCAGTCGGGGGCGGGCAGCCGCCGGCGGTCCACCTTGCCGTTGGCCGTCAGCGGCAGTTCGGAGACCGTGACGAAGGCCGCGGGCAGCATGTAGTCGGGCAGGTCGGCCGCCAGGTGGGCGCGCAGCGCCGTGGCGGAGGGCGGCTCGGCGCCGCCGGCCGGCACCAGGTGGGCGGCCAGCCGCTTGCGCCCCGCGTCCTCGTGGAGCGAGACGACGGCCTCCGCGACGGCCGGGTGGGCGGTGAGCCGCGCCTCGATCTCGGCGGGTTCGATGCGGAAGCCGCGGATCTTGATCTGGTCGTCCGCGCGGCCCACGAAGTGCAGTTCGCCGTCCTCACTCCACCGGGCGGTGTCGCCGGTGCGGTACATCCGGCCGCCGGGCGGCCCGAAGGGATCGGCGAGGTAGCGGGCGGCGGTCTCGCCGGGCCGGCCCGCGTAGCCGCGCGCGACTCCGGCGCCGGCGATGTACAACTCGCCGGTGATGCCGGGCGGTTGCGGCTGGAGGGCGCCGTCCAGCACGTACACCCGGGTGTCGTCCAGCGGGCGTCCGATCGGCAGCACGGCGGGCAGCCGGTCACCGGGGCGGAAGGCCCGACGGGTGGCGAAGGTGGTGGTCTCGGTCGGGCCGTAGCCGTCGACCACGGTGAGGTCGGGGCAGGCCTCCAGGACGCGGCGCACGACCGCGCCGGGCACCGCCTCGCCGCCGGTCCACACCTCCCGGGCGCCGCGCAGGCAGCCCGGGTCCTCCTGGGCGAGGAGCCGGAACAGGCCGGCGGTCAGCCACAGGCACTGCACGCCCTGCTCGGTGACGGCGCGGCGGACGGCGGCGGCGTCCAGGTCCTCCGGCGGGGCCAGCACGGCGGTACCGCCGCGCAGCAGCGGCACCCACAGCTCGTAGGTGGCGGCGTCGAAGGCGTGCGGGGAGTGCACGAGCACCCGGTCGTGGCCGGTGAAGGCGCGGTCCAGGGCGAGCGCGGCGACGTCGCGCCGGCGCACCGCGACGCCCTTGGGGGTGCCGGTGGAGCCCGAGGTGAACATCAGGTACTGAACGTTGTCGGGGTGGAGCGCCGGGGCCGGGGCCGGCCGGGCCGCGAAGGTCTGCCCGTCGACGCGAAGCACTTGCCCGTCCGGCCGCAGTTCGCGGGCCATCCGGTCCCCGTGCGCGTCGGTGAGCAGCAGGTCCGCGCCGGCCTCGGCCAGCATCAGGTGCAGCCGCTCGCGCGGCGCCCTGCCGTCCAGCGGCACGTAGACCCCGCCGGTCCGGACCAGCGCCAGCTGGGCGACGACCAGGTCGACGGAGCGGTCCATGAGCACGCCGACCGGGCGTTCGGCGCCGACACCGAGCGCGGCCAGCCGGCCCGCCAGGGCGGCGGCGCGGGCGTCGAGGTCGCGGTAGCCGAGGCGCTCGTGGCCCGCCTCCACGGCGACGGCGTCCGGGCGGCGGCGCACCTGCTCGGCGAACAGGTCCGCGATGTCGCGCTCGGTCCGTTCGACGGCGGTGGCGTTCCAGTCGACGAGGATCCGTCGGCGCTCCCCGGCGGTCAGCAGCGGCACGCGCGCGGGCGGGCCCCCGGCGCCCCCGGGCAGTCCCGTCAGGACGGCCGTGAGCTGCCCGGCCATCCGCCGGACGGTGGCCTCGTCGAACAGCCGCGGGTCGTAGCACAGCCGCAGGGCCAGCTCCGGCCCCGGATAGGCCAGCAGGGCGAGCGGGTAGTTGGTGGTCTCGATGCCGTCCAGGTCGCGCAGGCGCAGGCCGTGCGCGGCGGCCGCATCGTCCTCGACCGGGTAGTTCTCGAAGACGACGATGCTGTCGAACAGGGCGGTCTGCTCGGGGAGGACGGTGGCGGCCCGCAGGCGGGTGAGCGGGACGAAGCCGTGGCGCCGGTCCTCGCCCTGTTCCCGTTGCAGCGTGCGGAGCCAGTCGAGCAGGGTGCCGTCGGCGGGCACGGCCGTCCGGGTGGGCAGGGTGGTGATGAACAGGCCGGTCATCGTCTCGACGCCGGGCAGCTCGGGCGGCCGCCCGGACGAGGTGGTGCCGAACACCACCTCGTCCCGGTTCGCCTGACGGCCCAGCAGGATCGCCCAGGCGCCCTGGACCAGGGTGTTCAGGGTCAGGCCGGAGCTGCGCGCGAGGCCTTCCAGCGCCCGGGTCGCGGCGGCGGGCAGGGTGAACGGCACGGCCCGGGTGGATTCCGCGCGGTGGCTCTGGCGCGGCTCGCGGTCGTACGGCAGCGGCGTCGGCTCGGCCAGCCCGGCCAGGCGCCCACGCCAGTGCCGCTCGGCCTCCGCCGGGTCGCGCTCGCGCAGCCAGGCCACGAAGTCGCGGTAGGGCCGGCGCTCCGGCACCGTGCCGTACGGCACGGTGCCGAAGGACTCGGTGCCGGAGGGCAGGGTGCCGGACGGGACTTCTCCCGTCTCCGGCCCGGAGCGGGTCAGCGCGGCGTGCACGGCGAACACGTCGGACAGCACCTGGAAGAGGCTCCAGCCGTCCAGGACGAGGTGGTGGAAGGACCACAGCACGCGCACCCGGGTGTCGGAGAGGCGGATGAGCAGCAGGCGCTGGAGCGGGGCCCGGGCCAGGTCCAGGCCGCGGGCCCGGTCGCGGTCCAGGAGCTCGGCCAGCCGGCCCCCGCGCTCGGGCTCGGGCAGCTCGCGCCAGTCCAGGTGGGTGACCGGCACGGCCGCCCGCCGCCGCACCACCAGCAGCGGCTCGGGCACCTCCTGCCAGCGGACGTGGGCGCGCAGCACCGGGGTGCGGTCGGTGACCCACTGCCAGGCGGCGGCGAGCCGCCCCGGGTCGGGCACGCCGTCCAGGACGAAGTCCAGCTGCTGGAAGTAGGCGCCGCTGTCCTCCTCGGCGAGGCCGTGGAAGAGCATCCCGGACTGGGTCGGCGTCAGCGGGAGGACGTCCTCCACCGCGCCCGGGTCGTCGCCGGTGATCAGGTCCACGGCCGCCTGGTCGAGCCGGGCCAGCGGGAAGTCGGACGGGGTGCGCCCGGCGGCGCCCGGGCGGGCCGCGTACCGCGCGAGGTCGGCCAGCTCGGCGGCGAAGCGCCGGGCCAGGGCCTCGACGGTGTCGCGCCGGTGCACGGCACCGGAGTAGAACCAGCTGAACTCCAGCGCGTCGCCGTCGAGCCGGCCGACCACCTCCAGGGCGTGCGGGCGCTCGACGTGCGGGTCGGCGTCCAGTTCCAGGGGCCGGAAGGTGCCGCGGTAGAGCCCGGCCGCGTCCTGCGGGAAGGACATCCGGCCGAGGTAGTTGAAGCTGATCCGCGCGGCCGGGGCGTCGGGGGCCGTGCCGGGGCGCCCCAGGTGGCGCAGGACGTCGAAACCGAGACCCCGTCGGGGGACGGCGCGCAGCTGCTCCTTGACCCGCTTGAGGACGCCGTCCCAGTCGGCCCCGGCGGGCACGGCCAGCGCCACCGGGTGCCGGGTGGTGAACCAGCCGACCGTGCGGCTCAGGTCGAGGTCGGCGAACAGCTCCTCGCGCCCGTGCCCCTCGACGTCCACCACGACCCGCTCCAGCCCGCTCGCCCCGCACAGGGCCCGGCCGAGGGCGCTCAGCAGCACGTCGTTGGCCTGGGTGCGGTAGGTGTCGGGCAGGGTGCGCAGGAGGGCGGCGGTGTCGGCGGCGTCGAGGCGCACGGTGACGGAGCGGGCCGAGGCGTGGGTGTCGGCCCCCGCGAGGTCGGCCGGGAACGGGTCCACCGGGGCGTCACCGTCCTGCGCGGGGACGGCCCGCGCCCAGTACTCCGTCTCGTCCTCGAAGCCGCCGGCCGCCGCGTACGCGCCGAGCCGCTGCCCCCACTGCCGCAGCGGCGAGGACTTCGCCGGCAGGGCCGCCGCCCCGTCCCGGCCGTCGCGGCGGGCGCGGTAGGCCGTGTCGAGGTCCTCCGCCAGCACCCGCCAGGAGACCCCGTCGACCACCAGGTGGTGGACGGCCAGGTGCAGGACCGGCGGCTGCCCCGCACCGCGCTCGTGCAGCACGGCGCGCAGCAGCGGGCCGTCGCCGCCGCCCAGGTCGAAGGGGCCGAAGTGCGGGGTGTCGCCGTCCGGGCCGGTGTGCCGGCCCAGGCGGATCCGGGGCGCCCGGTCGTCGATCCGCCAGCGCACGCCGGGGCCGGTACCGGGCTCTCCGACCTCGGGCTCTCCGACCTCGGGCTCTCCGGCGTCGGGCTCTCCAACCTCGGCCGTGAAGGCCGAGCGCAGCGCGTCGTGGTGGGCGACCACGTCGTTCAGGGCGTCCTCCAGCGCCGCCCGGTCCACGTCGGCGCCCAGCAGGAGGGAGAGCGCCTGGTTGAAGTGCCCGGCGCGCCCGGCGGCCCGGTCGAGCCACCAGCGCTGGATCGGGGTCAGGACGCCCGCCCCGGTGGCGGCCACCCGGGCGGTCACGGCCGGCCGTTCGGCGTCGTCCGCGCACCGGGCCAGCGCGGCGACCGTCTGGTGCCGGTAGAGGTCCCCGGACGTCACCGCCAGCCCCACCTGCCGGGAGCGGGCCACCACCTGGATGCCGAGGATGGAGTCGCCGCCGAGGTCGAAGAAGTTGTCGTCCGCGCCGACCCGTTCCAGCCGCAGCACCTCCGCCCAGATGGTGGCGAGCGCCTGTTCGGCGGGGGTGCGGGGGGCGACGTGGCGTACGGCGGGCACGGCCGGCCCCGGGTCGGGCAGCCGGCTCCGGTCGAGCTTGCCGTTGGGGTTGAGCGGCAGCGCGGGCAGCGGCACGACGACCGAGGGCACCAGGTAGTCGGGCAGGGCCAGGCCGAGCGCCCGGCGCACGGCCTCGGGCTCCACCCGGCCGCCCGGGACGGGGACCACGTAGCCGACCAGGCGCCGGTTTCCCTCGCCGTCGGCGACGGTGGCGGCCGCCTCCGCCACGCCCTCGCAGCGCCGCAGCGCCTCCTCCACCTCGCCCAGTTCGATCCGGAAGCCGCGCACCTTGACCTGCTGGTCGATCCGGCCGAGGTACTCCAGCTCGCCGTCGGCGTTCCACCGCACCCGGTCTCCGGTGCGGTACATCCGCTCCCCCGGCGCGCCGTACGGGTCGGCGACGAACCGGGCGGCGGTCAGCCCGGGGCGGCCCAGGTAGCCGCGCGCCAGGCCGCCGCCCCCGAGGTACAACTCGCCGACCACGCCCGGTGGTTGCGGGCGCAGCCCGGGGTCGAGGACGTACGTCCGGGTCAGCGCGAGCGGCCTGCCGATCGGCGGCGCCTGCTCCGGCAGCCGGTCACCGGCGAACCAGGCGGTGGCGTAGACGGTGGCCTCGGTGGGGCCGTAGATGTTGGCGATCGCGCTGCCGGGCAGGGCGCGCCGCAGGTCGCCCACCGCCTGGGCGGAGAGGGCCTCGCCGGCCAGCACGACGGTGCCCGCGTCGACCGGGGCGGCGCCCCCGGCGAGCAGTCGGGAGATCACCGAGGGCACGCCGCTGACCAGGCCGACGCGGCGCGGGGCCGGCTCCTCGGCGAGGGCGGCGAGGTCGGCGACCACCTCGACGCTGCCGCCCGCCAGCAGCGGGCAGAGCAGTTCGAAGACCGACACGTCGAAGTTGAGCGAGGTGGCGGCGAGCACGTGGTCCAGCCCGCCGGGCCCGAACCGCTCGGCCGCCCAGCGGGCGAGGGCGACGACGCTGCGGTGGGTGATCACGACGCCCTTGGGGCGGCCGGTCGACCCCGAGGTGTAGATGACGTAGGCGGGGTGCTCCGGCAGCAGCGGCCGGAGGCGGTCGGCGTCCGTGAGATCGGCGTCCGCCGAATCAGCGTCCTCCGGGTCGGCGTCGGCGACCAGGCCGGCGCCGTCCTCCAGCAGCAGGACGGGCCACCCCTCGGGCAGCGCGGCCGCCGTCTCCCGGGTGGCGAGGACCAGCGTGGGCCCGGCGTCCGCCAGCATGAAGCGGATCCGCTCGGCCGGGTAGCCCGGGTCCACCGGCAGGTACGCCGCACCCGACTTGAGCACCGCCCACAGCACCGACGGCAGGTCGGCGGAGCGCGGCAGGCACAGCGCGACCAGCCGCTCGGGGCCCGCGCCCCGGGCGACCAGCAGCCGGGCGAGGCGGTTGGCCCGCCGGTTGACCTCCGCGTAGTCCCGCCGCACCGGGCCGCAGCCGACGGCGGTCCGCCCGGGCGTGCGGGCCGCCTGCGCCTCGAACAGCGCGGGCAGCACTGGCAGCACGGGCAGCACGGTGTCCGGGAGGTCGCGGGCGCCGCGCGCGGGCGGGTTCCAGGAGTCGAGCAGCGTGCGCTGCTCCTCCTCGGAGAGCATGGGCAGTTCGGCGAGGATGCGCTGCGGGCCGTCCGCCATGCCCGCCAGTAGGCGGTGCAGGTGGCGCGCCATCCGGGCCACCGTCCGGGCGTCGAACAGGTCCGTGTTGTACTCCACCGTCAGCGCGCAGCCGTCGGTGTCCTCCGGGGTGAACTCCAGCACCAGGTCGAACCGGGCGGCCGGGCGGGGCAGCGGGTGGTCCTCGAAGCGCAGGCCTCCGGCGGGCGGCGGGGTGGTGGGGCTCTGCTGGACGACCATGACCTGGACCAGCGGGGTGCGGCTCGGGTCCCGGGGCGGGGCCAGTTCCTCGACCACCCGGTCGAAGGGCACCGCCGCGTGGGCGAAGGCGTCCAGCAGGGTGGTGCGCACGCTCTCCACGAACCGGTCGACGGTGGCCCGCTCGTCCACGTCGCCGCGCAGCACCACGGTGTTGACGAAGAAGCCGGTCACCTCCTCCAGCTCCCGCCGGTCGCGCCCGGTGGTGACGGTGCCGAACGCCACGTCCCGCTGGCCGGAGTAGCGCGAGAACAGCAGCGCGGACGCCCCCGCGAACAGGGTGAACAGCGTCGTGCCGCGGCCCGCGGCGAGGTGCCGCAGCCGGGCCACCAGTTCGGCCGGGAGGCGGTGGCGGTGCGCCGCGCCGTTCGTCGTGCGCTGGGCGGGCCGGGGCCGGTCGGTGGGCAGTTGCAGGGGTTGCAGCTCCGCCAGGTTCCGCTTCCAGTAGGCGAGGTCCGGCGCGTCCTCCGCCCCGGCGCCCTCGGTCCGCCGGCGCTGCTCCCAGCGCGCGAAGTCGGGGTACTGGAGGGCGGGGGCGGCGAGCGCGTCCGGTTCGCCGGAGACCTCCGCCCGGTAGAGCGCGGCCAGTTCACGGGTGAGGACGCCCACCGACCAGCCGTCGGTGATGATGTGGTGCTGCGCCAGCAGCAGCAGGTGCTCGTCGGCGGCGAGCCGGACCAGCAGCGCCCGGGCGAGCGGGCCGTCCGTCAGGTCGTAGGGCCGGTTCAGCTCCTCGGTCAGCAGCCGTTCGGCCGCCTCGGCGCGCTCCCCGGCCCGCCGGTCGCCGACGTCCGCGGTGCGCAGCGGCAGGGTGCCCGCCGCCGCGACGCGCTGCACGAGCTGCCCGTCGACGGTGGCGAAGGTGGTGCGCAGCGAGTCGTGACGGGCGGCGAGCCGGCCGAGGGCCCGGCGAAGGGCCTCCGGGTCCGGCGTTCCGTGCAGCCGCAGGGCGACGCCGGTGTTGTACTCCGTCCCCCCGACGGTGAGGTCGTCGAGGAACCACAGGCGGCGCTGGGCGCTGGACAGCGGCAGCGGCTCCTCGCGCGGGGCGGGCGGGATCGGCTCCGGCGGCGCGGCGGTGTGCCGTTCGTCCACCAGCGGGGCCAGGGCGGCGACCGTCCGCGCGGTGAAGACGTCCCGGAGTGTGAGCCGGACGCCCAGCCGTTCGGCGACCCGGGCCAAGGTCCGGGCGGCGAGGATCGAGTCGCCGCCCAGGTCGAAGAAGTCGTCCGTCGCGCCCACCGCGTCGACGCCGAGGACCTCGGCCCAGATGGCGGCCAGGGCGCGTTCGCGCTCGGTGCTCGGGGCGACGGATCCGGCCGCCCCGGGGCGGGCGGGCGCGGGCAGCGCCTGCTGGTCGATCTTGTGCTGCGGGGTGAGCGGCAGCGCGGCCAGGACGACGACGGCGGACGGCACCAGGTGGGCCGGCAGGGCGGCGGCCAGTGCCGCGCGCAGCTCCGCCGGATCCGGGGCGTGCTCGTGGTCGGCGGGCGTGGCGTAGCCGACCAGGCGTTCGCGGCCCGGTTCGTCCTCCCGGACCACGACGACGGCCTGGTCGACGGCGGGGTGCGCCCGCAGGGCGGCCTCGATCTCCCCCGGCTCGATCCGGAAGCCGCGGATCTTCACCTGCCGGTCGAGCCTGCCGAGGAACTCCAGCTCCCCGTCGGCCGTCCACCGGGCCCGGTCGCCGGTGCGGTAGAGCCGGGCGCCGGGCGGGCCGAAGGGGTCGGCGACGAAGCGCCCGGCGGTCAGGCCGGGGCGGCCCAGGTAGCCGCGGGCCACGCCCTCGCCGCCGACGTACAACTCGCCGTCGGTGCCAGGCTGTTGGGGCCGCATGGCCGCGTCGAGCACGTACGCCCGGGCGTGCGGCAGCGCGCCGCCGATGGGGGGTGCGCCGCTGCCTGCGGTCAGCGGGCCGGTCCAGGTGGCGACGATGGTCGCCTCGGTCGGGCCGTAGGAGTTGATCATGCGCCGGCCGGGTGCCCAGCGGTCGACCAGGTCGGCGGGGCAGGCCTCGGCTCCGACGATCAGCGTGCGCAGGTGGCGGCCCGCGCCGCCGGGCACGGTGGCCAGGGCGGCCGGCGGGATGAGGGCGTGGGTGATGCGGTGCTCGTCGAGCACGGCGGCGAGTTCCTCGCCCAGCCAGGGGCCGTGCGGGGGGATCACCAGCGTGGCGCCGGCCAGGACGGAGATGAACAGTTCGAGGACGGAGGCGTCGAAGCTGGGCGAGGAGAACTGCAGCACCCGGTCGCCGGGGCGCACCGCGTAGTGCGCGCGGGCCGCCTCCGCGAAGCCGCCGATGCCCCGGTGGGTGACGACCACGCCCTTGGGCGTCCCGGTGGAGCCCGAGGTGTAGATCACGTACGCCGCGTGGTCGATGCCGCTCGGGCCCGGCAGGCCGGTGTCGGGCGTGTCTGCGGCGCCGGGCGTGTCCGTGCTGTCGGCCCGGTCCGTGGTGTCGGCCCGGTCCGTCTCCAGCAGCGCGCGGATCCGGGCCGGATCGTCCAGGACGACGGCGGGGGCGGCGTCGGCGAGCATCAGCGCCCGTCTCCCGGCGGGGTAGGCCGGATCCACGGGCAGGAAGGCGGCGCCCGTCCGGGCGACGGCCAGCTCCGCCGCGACCAGTTCCATCGAGCGCGGCAGGACCAGCGCCACCGTCCGGTCCGTCCCGGCACCGTGCCGCGCGAGGTCGCGGGCCAGGCGCCCGACCCGGTCGGCCAGTTCCCGGTACGTCCAGCTGCGCCGGCCGTCCGTCACCGCAGGCGCGTGCGGCGCGCGGGCCACCTGGGCGGCGAACAGCGCGTCGAGCGTCCGGTGCGCCGGCGGCGGGGCGGCATCGGTCCCCGGGGCGGCACCGGTCCCCGGGGCGCCAGGGGTGTCGCCGGCCTGCGGCGGAGCGGACGAACGCACGGGCTGGGCAGGCCGGTCGGTCATGGCGGAAGGTCCTTCCGGACGGGGAGGAGGCGATGCGGGCGCCGGGGCAGGCGGGGGCCGGCCCTCGGGCCCGGGGGAACCGGGCCGGAGGAACGGAACGAGCCGGGGGTGAGCCCGGTGGAGCGACGCCGGCGGGGGGCCGCAGGCGGCCAGGACGAGGCCGGGCGCCTCAGGCGGGGTCGGCGCGACGCGCCGTGCGCCCGGACACCTGCACCCGGTCGATCACGCCCGTGGCGGGATCGCGGTGGAAGCGCCCGCCCGGCTCGGGGCGGCCGGTGTCGGGGGCGAGCAGGTCGTAGGAGAGGTCGGCGAAACAGCGCAGGGGCAGCGGCAGGTCGCCGTCCACGGAGAGCGTGGACGATCCGTCGCCCGCGGGCTCGACGCGGTACCGGATCGACCCGTTGCGGTAGGTGCCCGCGCACTCGGGCAGGGGGGCGGGCTCGCCCGCGCCCACGGGCGCGATCGCGGCGGGCACCCGGACACCCGCCAGCTCGGCCAGATCGGCCGCGAGCTCGCGCCAGAGCGCGGTGGCGGTGCCGGAGTTGCCCGCGAAGGCGACCACCACGCCGCTGTCCGGGTCGGCCCGCAGGTGGCAGGAGGTCCCCATGGCGTTGCCGTCGTGGCCGCACCACAGCCGGCCGTCCTGCTGGTAGAGGGCGAGCCCCGGGCCCCAGCCGTCCGCGAGCGCACCCGGCCGGGCGCCGGGCTGCGGGCGGCGCATCTCCTCGGCGACGGCGGGGGGCAGGGCCTTGGCCCGGCCGACCAGGGCGCCGCCGAGCGCGGCGAGGTCCGCGGCGCTCGCCAGCAGGGCGCCGGCCGGGGCCTCCAGCGGGGCCAGGTTCTGCCGGACCGGCCGGGCCCGGCCGGTCGCGGCGTTGAGCGCGTGCCCGGCGGCGACCGGGCGTGCGGGTGCGCTCGCGTCGACGAACACGGGCACGGTACCGAGCGGTTCGAGCAGCAGGGCGGCCACGGCCTCGTGCCAGGGCATCCCGGTCACCGTCTCCACCAGGCGCCCGGCGGCGATGTAGCCGGCGTTGGAGTAGGAGAAGTCCGTCCCGGGCGGGAAGAGCGCGTCCCCGGCCGTGCACACGGACGACAGGTAGTGCGCCGCGGTGGTCCGGGCGGCGGCGTCGGAGTCCGGCCCGGTGGGCAGTCCGCCGGTGTGGCTGAGGAGTTGGCGAATCGTTACTGCTGGCATCCGGCGGAGCTCAGGCAGGTGATCGGCGACCCGATCGTCGAGGTCGAGGTCGCCGTCGTCGGCCAGGAGCATCACCAGGGCGGCCGTGTAGGGCTTGGTGAGCGACCCCACCGGCACGACGGTGTCCCCGGTGAAGGGCGCACCGGTGGCGGCGTCGGCCACACCGGTGTGCAGGGCCACGACCTCCGAGCCGGTGTCCAGCACCACCTGGGCGCCGGGCACCCGGTGGGTGCGCGCGAGCGTGTCGAGCCGGTGCTGCAGTTCGCGGCGTGAGCGGCGTAAGAGGAACGGCGCGCGCTCGCGGACGGGCGCGGAGCTGGGGTACGGCATGGGCGGACGCTCCCGTTGACTGGTTCTCAGATGCGGGCGCGGCAAGCGTCCGCGGATGAATTCCGGATTACTGTGGAGCACACCGTGAAATTTCCTGCCACCTGCGCTCCTCGACTCAAGACTCGCGGGAACAACGGGAATCGACGGAAGTCTGCCGATGACGGCCGGCTGGGTGTGAACGGGAATCCCCGACCGCTCCCGGCAAGGCGCCGCACCCGCCCGAGGGGAACCGTTCCCGGCCGCTTCGGCGCTCCCCGACCGGACGGTGCGAATGCGACCCGAATTCCACGCCACCCCGGAACGGCGAACAGGGGAACGGTGAGCGGGAACGGAGGGCGGCGAACGGCCGACCGCCGAATGACCTCACCCCGCAGGCGGGGCCGGACAGGAATCCCGAACGCTCCAGTCGGCCGCTCCGACGGCCCTGACCTGCGCGATCGTTGCGCCCGGCATGCCTATCCCCCCTGCGATCCCTCCCCGCAGCCACCGTGCGGAACCTGCCACAACCGTCGCGAGGACCGGGCAATACCTTGACGGCCCGAACACTCGGAACGACGAACGCGGAACAGTCTTCACGGCGGGTCACCCGCTCGCAACCCCTGGCGATTGAACGGAAAGCAACTCTCCCCGGAATCGGACCCGCAAAATCGCTGGTGTGACTCCCGGCCACGCCCGGAACGCCTGATGACGGGTGTGAATTCTTTGGCCGAAACTGTGACACCCCGATCCCCCTGGCCACCCGGCCGGGTTTCCGCGGGGAATATCCGAGTGATTCCCCTGACGCCTGGGGCGGTTGTGCAGGAATGCGACGGAATAGATCAGGTGCGTTGTGAGTGAATCAATGAGGGCTCTGATGCGCGTGTGCCCCGATGCGCTTGTGCCGTGGTGCGCGTGTGCCCTGTTTCACGCATGCTCTGGTTCACGCATGCTCTGGTTCACATCGGCCGCCCCGGGGCGCGGGGCGGCCGAGCGGATCCGCCACGCGCCGGAACGCGGGCGGACTCAGGGCTCAGGAAATCCGTCAGCTCAGGAAATCCGTCAGCTCAGAACGCCCATCAGTCCCGCCAGGAGCTGCCGGTCGAGGGCCGGGTCGCCGTACCCCCGGTGGACGTCACCGCGCGCGACGGAGCGGACGGTCCCGGCCCGGCCGACCCGGTCCCCGAACCGCTGGTCCGCACGGTCGGCGCCGACGAGGTGGTCGACGTCCCGCGCACCGGCGCGGCCGAAGTCCGCGGGGCCGACGCCCCGGACCCCGCCGACTGGCCCGTCGAGGTGCGCGGCGCGGTCGCGCGGCCCTGCGCGGCCACGCCCACGGGCGCGCCGTCGCCCGGTTCGACGCGCTCGATCCGCAGCACCAGGTTCCGGTCGCTGCGGTCACCGCCCCCGTCCCGGTTGCGGCTGTGCACCAGCTGCGTCAGCACACCCCGGACCTCCTGCCAGCGCCCCTGCACCGCGCGGATGTTGGGGCACCACTCGCCCTCGCGCCGGTGCTCCAGGTCGAGCTCCCAGCGCTCGGCGTCCACCAGGTGGCTCGCCCCGACCGTCCCGGGAATCTCGACCGGACGGCCACCGCGCACCGTCACCACCGCCCGCTGCGGCCACTGCCCCTCCACCGCCGTCACCGTGATCCGGCTCCGCCCCTGATACCAGGCCATCGCTGTCCTCCTCCATCCGTCCTCGTGCCGGCCGCCGACCGCCGACCGGCCTCGGCCGGTATCACGGCCGGCACCCCCTCCCGGGTTCGAACGGCGGGCACGACAGTGCACGTCAGGGGGCGTGGGAGCCCGAGGGCAGCACGCCCATCGAACATTTTGCCGACAGGTTCAGGTCAGGGCGATGGCTAGATCACCCCCTTGTCTGTAGTCGTATACACACATAGCGTGACTGCCCTGCCGCGGTGCGGCGGTTCCCTCACCTACCCATGGAGGTGGCTTCGCCATGTCCGGAACGTCCTCGTACACCGAGCCCATCGAGCCCACGCCCGCCACCGCCGAAGCGAACCGGAAGGCCGCCGAGGCGGCCAGGATCGCCGACGAGAAGGACGGCCGGGACTTCGCCGACGCCAGCCGGTTCATGATCGCCCCGCCGGACGTGCCCGTCATCATGTCCCGCAAGAACCCGTCGGAGGTGGTCTGGGACTTCACCGCGTACGAGTTCCTCCAGCCGGACCTGCGCACCGAGATGCCCACGGTCAACGGCAGCCTGCACCGGCAGGGCGAACTCACCGCCATCGCCGGGCTGTTCCACGTCACGAGCTGTCCCGCGTACCGGATCTACCAGGTACGCGGCTACGACCTGTCGAACATGACGATCATCGAGAGCGACGCGGGCCTGGTCATCATCGACCCGCTGGCCTGCTACGAGACCGCGCAGGCCGCGCTCCGGCTGTTCCGGGACAGGACCGAGCTCACCCGGGAGCAGCGGCCCGTCCTGGGCGTCGTCTACACCCACTGCCACGTCGACCACTTCGGCGGTTCCCGGGGCCTGTTCGCCGAGCAGGGCGACCCGCTGGAGCCGGGCGTCCCCGTGGTCGCGCCGGAGGGCTTCCTGGAGCACGCGATCAGCGAGAACGTCTACGCGGGCCCCGCGATGGCGCGGCGCGCGCAGTACATGTACGCGGCGCAGCTGGACAAGAGCCCGACGGGGCAGGTCGGTTCGGGCCTGGGCACGACCATCTCCACCGGCGAGGTGACCCTCATCCCGCCGACCGACTACATCGGCGGGCCCCGTCACCAGCCGGTCCCCAAGGACCAGTGGAGCGACAGCACGTACGTCATCCCCTGGCGGCCGGGGCTGTACCAGTTCAACCTGGCCGGCGTGCAGATGGTGTTCCAGCTCACGCCGGGCACCGAGGCCCCGGCGGAGATGAACATCTACTTCCCGGACGCCCGGACCCTGTGCATCGCGGAGAACGCCACCCACACCATGCACAACATCCTCAGCCTGCGGGGCGCGCAGGTGCGGGACGCGCACGCGTGGTCGAAGTACCTGACCGAGGCGATCCAGACCTTCGGCAAGGAGACCGACGTCCTGTTCGCCTCGCACCACTGGCCGATGTGGAGCGAGGCGGGCGAGGGCAGCGCGCCCGGCAACGCCCGCATCCTCGAATTCCTCAACACCCAGCGCGACATGTACGGCTACCTCAACGACCAGTCGCTGCGGCTGATCAACGCCGGCCGCACCGGCATCGAGATCGCCGAGGAGCTGGAGACCCTCCCGCCGGGCCTGGACGACCACTGGTACAACCAGGGCTACTACGGCTCGATGAGCCACAACCTCAAGGCGGTCTACCAGCGGTACATGGGCTGGTACGACGCCAACCCGGCCCACCTGTGGCAACTCCCGCCCGTCAAGGCCGGCGCGGCGTACGTCGAGGCGATGGGCGGCGCCGAGGCCGTCGTCACGGCGGCCCAGCGGGCCTACGACACCGACACCACGGACGGCTTCCGCTGGGCCGCCGAACTCCTCGACCACGTCATCTTCGGCGCCGCCGCCGACTCGGGCAGCCCGCTCGCCGAGCCGCAGGTCACCCGGGCCAAGGAGCTCCAGGCCAAGGTCTTCACCCAGCTCGGCTACGGCAGCGCCAACGGGACCTGGCGCAACGCCTACCTGACCGGCGCCCGGGAGGTCGTCGACGGCCCGCAGCCGCTGATCACCAGCCAGACCTCCGCCGACCTGATCCGCAGCACCACTCTGGACCAGTACTTCTCCGCCCTCGCCCGCAGCGTGGACGGGCCGACGGCCGCCGAGCGGAACCGCCTCCCGATCACCCTGAACTGGGTGTTCACCGACACCGGCGACACCTGCACCACCACCCTGCGCAACGGCGTGCTGGTGTTCGTGGCCGGCGGCGACCGCCTCGTCGACGTGCCGGACGCCACCATCACGCTCAGCCGCCAAACCCTCGACGACCTCGCCCAGACCCCCGGCTTCCGACACAACTTCGACCAGGCCGTCGAGGACCGGCACATCGCGCTGACGGGCGCGAACGCCCAGCAGGCGGCCGACGCCGTCTTCGCCACCCTGACCCTCCCCGACCCGAAGTTCCCCATCGTCACCCCGCCCACCCGGTAAACGGCGAGGGGGCGCCTTCGATCTTCCGACTCGATCCGATCTGAGGCCTTGAAGTCCCAAAGCCCCGGAAATGCAGAGAACCCCCATCCGGTTTCCCGGATGGGGGTTCTCTGTGAATGATTGTTCGGCGGCGTCCTACTCTCCCACAGGGTCCCC